>NZ_JBFTHS010000022.1:0-89607 GCF_056394365.1 Lysinibacillus sp. 10T31 | reverse complement strand
GTCCTTTGTAAAGAAGTCTTAGAACTGCTAATTTTTCATCTTTTGAGTGGTTACTTCGAGCCATAAAAAAATGCCCCCCTAGATAAACAGATTTTTATTTTTTAATCTGTCTACCTAAAGGGGAGCATATCAATTGGTGGGTGTAAAAATTCCTATTTTTAGTTTTCTTCGGCTACTTTTGAGTAACGTTTTGTGTGTAGTAGCATGAAATAACCGAAAGTAATAACTAAGAATACTACTAGGAAGCCTAATAGAACTCCGTAGTTTTGCATTAAGAATGATGTATCACCAGTTGAGATACTTGCTTTAAATGCTGAAACAGTATATGTCATTGGTAATAGTTTATTAAATACTTGTAATGGTTCTGGGATTAACTCAAGTGGGAATGTACCCGCACTTGTTGTAAGTTGTAAAATTAATACAACAATCGCCATAAAGCGTCCTGGATCACCGAAAATAGATACTAACATTTGGATTAAAGCTAAGAATACATAGCTTGTTAATAATGCTGTTAAGAAGAAGTATCCAAAACTGTGTACTTCAAGGCCTAAGCCCCATTTTACAATAACCACTGTTAATATAGTTTGAATTAAGCCCACTATTGCTAATACTGAGACTTTACTTGTAAACCAAGTTGCTCCATTTTTTGGACGGATCGCTGGTTCCACTAGTGGGAAAACGATAGAGATTAATAATGCACCCACGAATAAGCCAAGAGAAATAAAGTATGGTGAGAAACCTGTTCCGTAGTTAGGTACATGGTTAACAGATTCTTTATCAACCTCAACTGGGCTACCTACCATATCATATGTGTCTTTACTTGCATGAACTTCTTTCGCTTTATCACTTGCTTCACCTAGTTTGCCAGTTAAAGTTGATGTACCATCTACAAGTTCAGTAGTACCATCAGCAAGCGTTGCAGAACCTTCTGCTAATTCACCTGATTTAGAGGCAAGTGTTGATGTACCTTGATTCAATGTTGTTGAACCACTTGCTAGCTCATTTAAACCTGAAGCCAATGTTTTAGAACCTGTTACGGCTGTCTTAACACCAGCATTTAATTCACCTAATTTTTGAGCAAGTGTTGCATTACCAGCTTGAAGACCTTTTGCTCCTTCGATTAATGCACCACTTTTTGATGTTAACTCATTAGCACCTGCTAACACTTGTGATTGACCTGCTGCAATTTGTGATGCACCAGAACTTACTTGATTAGCACCAGCTTGTAATTTTTCTGTACCAGCAGTTAAAGAACCTAAGCCATTATGCACGCTTGCACTTCCTGCTTGTAGCTCTCCTAATGTTTGTTTTAATACTGCCGCTTGCTCTTCAGGCAATGAAGCCATCATGCCTTCTAATTGATTAGATAAAGCAGTGATACCTGCTTCTACTTTTGCAGAACCCGCTGTTAATTGGCTAGCTGCACCATTTAATGCGCCCGCATTTTCAGCAATTGAAGCTGCGCCTGAACTAATTTGTTGTTGTTTATCGCTAATCGTAGCTAAACCTGCTTGAACTTGCGCTACACCCTGTGTATATTGTGATACACCTTGTGAAAGAGATGATGCTCCAGATGATGCTTGCTGTGCACCTGTTTGTAACTGTCCGGTACCGTCTTGTAATTTTACTAAGCCAGTAGTTAAGTCATTTGCACCTTTTGCAGCGTCACCAGCACCTTTAGTAATTTTATCTGCACCATTTGACAATTCCACTGTACTTGATGCTAGTTGCTCAAGATAACCTTTTAAATCTTTTGCACCATTGGCTAAAGTTTTAGCACCTTCATCTAGCTTACTTGAGCCATCTGCAGCCTCTGTAAAGCCATCTCCAAGTGTTGTAATAGAATCAAATAATTTTTCAGCATAAGTAGCAGAAACTTGTTTATTCACTTCCGCACGTATTTTTTCCATTGCTGATTCACCAATTTGTGCACTCAGGAAGTTTAATCCTTCATTCGGAATATAATTCATGACTAATTTCGAAGGTTTGTCATCTAATAACGTAGTCGCATGCTCAGAGAAATTTGTTGGAATTTCTAGAGTCATATAATAATCTCGACCATTTAGGCCTTTTTCAGCTTCTTCTTTGGATACTTCAACGAATTTAAATTCCTTACTCTCGACAAGATTTTTAACCAAGTCTTTCCCTACATCTAATTTAACGCCTTCCATTTCAGCGCCTTTATCTTGGTTGACAACTGCTACTGGTAAATTCGGCAGGCCTGCATACGGATCCCAGAACGCCCATAAAAACATACCTGCGTACATGACCGGGATAAATAATACAGCAATTATTGAAACAAGCATTTTTCTTGTTTTAAAGATTTTCAGCCACTCAGCTTTAATCATAAGTTTTCTTCACTCCTATAATATTTGACCGAAAACGTCAGTCGGTCACTTTTATTCAAAAAAAAATCTAAATCTTCCCTAGACTGTCGTTGATTCATCTTTTAGCTCAGTCGAATCAAGTTAGAATTAGTCCACGGAAGATTGTTTCCTTGAAAAGATTTAAGATCTTTTCTTCAGGAATAATGTCGCCATGTAGCTCATGCCAATCAACGACAAATGCTAGATACGCCTTTAACAACAGAAAGCTTACTAATTCTGCATCACAATCTCTAATTTCGCCTTTATCGATACGTCTTTGAATTAATTCAGTAACGAAGGATAAAACTTCATTTTCAATGCGAACTAAAACTTGTTTAACTGCTGGCGTTCGTAGCTCCTTTTCTTCCTCTAATAACTTCGCAAATAAAAGATGTTTTTCACGGAACTGTAGCATTTTCATTAAAGCATTATGCGCATTGTCCATAAAGCTAGCGGATGCATCCAACACTGCATCTGCTTCTGCTTGCATCTCTCGTACAAGTGACATAGCTATCTCTTGAAATAAAATTTCTTTATTTGCAAAGAATGTGTAAATCGTCCCTTTACCGACGTTGGCGATTTTAGCCACTTGCTCCATTGTTGTTGCCTTGTAACCAAACAATGTAAAGGATTTTGCAGCTGCTTCAAGAATTTCCTGCCTACGATCCATTAGTAACATCCTTTCCTGTTATGTTATGTACATGCCTTTGTACACGAAAACGATAATGACCAGAAAACCGTTTCGGTCATCTGGTCATTATCATATTCCTATTTTAAAAATAATGCAAGCATTTATTTGTGATTTTTTTCACTTTTTTCGTGATCACTATGCTCAGAAGTATCATTATCGTGATTCATCATGTTATGATCCATGCTGTTGTTATTTGCTTTTTCATCCTCTGGTAAAACTTTCGTCATATCAGGGCTACCAGCAGTAACTTGTTGCTTCGGCATATTATGAACACCATTAGCAGTTGTATGAGCATACATATAATATACCCCATCGTGGTCAAATGTAGTCGTCGCTTTATAAACGCCATCTTTCTCTAATTTACCGTCAATCATTTGCCCTTGATCACGTTTACCAGATTCCCATACCTCAAATTGTACAACTGCATTATCAACTTTTTCGCCACCTTGTTCAACCTGCGCAGCAAGATCAATCGTTTCATTGATCGCTACTTCTTTCGGTGTTAAAATTTCAACTTCTGGTATTTGAGCTACCTCAGGCTCTGGTAAAGCTGCTTGCTCTTTCTTTTCTCCGCAACCTACTAATAATGCAGGTACTGCAACTAATGCCAATAACCATTTCTTCATGTTTTATTCCTCCATTAACGGCAATGTAATTTTTACAACTGTGCCTTTTTCAACTTCACTTTCAATCTCAATCTTGCCATTTAACTGCTTCAACAATTGTTCAACAATTGACAAGCCTAGCCCACTGCCACCATCTGCTCGGCTCCGCGCTTTGTTAACACGATAAAAGCGCTCAGTTACATGCGATAAATCCTCTTGTGGAATACCCATTCCATAATCCTTAATGATAATTTGTGCATTAGCATTATCCTCAAAAGCAGTAATTTCAACTTTTGACTGTTCATACGAGTAATTAATGGCATTTTCAATTATATTAATAAAAATTTGTTTCAGCTTTACTTCATCAGCTTTGATGATTAATGCATCATCTGCATCCAATTGGAGTGCAATGCTCTTCTTCTCTGCCTGATGAGTTAATATTTTTTGAACCTCACGTAATGTTTCGGCAAGAGGAATTGGATATAAAGTAATTTCTGCTTGTTCATTTTCCATACGAGCAAGTTGAAGCAATTCATTCGTTAAACGTTCCATACGATTTGCCTCACGTACAATGAGCTGGATCGTTTCCTCTTTTTGATGTTCTGGAATAATGCCATTCTGCATTGCTTCACTATACCCTTTTACATAACTAATAGGTGTCCGTAGCTCATGTGAAACTGTCGCTAAAAACGTTTTTTGAGCCTCATCCTCTTGCTGGATCGCCTCTGCCATTTGATTAAAGGTGCTCGATAGCCTTCCGATTTCATCTTTTGAACGAACTGGCACACGTGTTCCATAGTTTCCGTGTGACATTTGCTCAACAGCTCTTTGTAAATTACTTAATGGTCGCATAATATGTCGAATTCCTTTATAAATTAAATAGCTGATGACAATTAAAAATATAAAGGCACTAACAAATAAGAAAATGACTTCATTATTCGCTAACTCACTAATTTTTGCTAGAGGGAAGTAAATATAAATAATCCCTTCAAGCCTATTTTGATCTACTAGCGGAAGTACCACAGAAATTAGCTGTCTATCAAATCGAGGTTCATACCCAATTTTTTGTACATATTCACCTGCAAGTAATTGCTGTCGCTCTTCTGGTCCTATTAATGTTTCGAAATCAATATCAAACGGTACGCAGGCACTTAGTTCTCGTGGATTTCTTACTGCAAAAATATTCAAATTCGAATAATTAGCATAATGTTCAATATCTGCAATAAATTCATCCGTCACCTTACTACCGGTATACATCGTTTGTAGCTTTGTCCCTACTTCTACCATCATCTCTTCCGTGTCTTCTACATAAAGTCGTTCATATAAATAATCAGTCAGGACATACATAAAGACAACGGTAATGATCAAAAATGCAAAGATTAAAAACCAAATACGTGTTGAAATCTTTTTCATTCGCCAGGATCAAAGCGATAGCCCACTCCCCAGACGGTTTGAATGTGCCCCGCTGCTTCCTTTCCAAGCTTTAGACGTAAAGTTTTTATATGAGTGTCAACGGTTCTTGTTCCCCCTACATAATCAATATCCCAAATGCGTTCTAGTAATTGCTCCCTTGTATAAGCATTTCCAGGATTATTCATAAATAAATGTAATAGTTCAAATTCCTTTAAAGTAAGCGGAACACTCTTTCCATCTACAGATACCTTTCGTGCAATCTCATCTATTTTAATAGGTCCTAATATCACATATTTTTGCTGCACGTCTTCAATATTAGTACCACTTCTTCTTAGCACAGCATGGATTCGCGCAACTAATTCATCATTTGTAAAGGGTTTTACAATATAATCATCTCCGCCAATTGTTAAGCCTTTAACTTTATCCTCATTTGCATCACGTGCTGTCAGGAAAATAATTGGTATATTCGACATCGCACGTATACTTTGACATACCGCAAAGCCATCTTCATGCGGCATCATCACATCAAGTAGAACTAAGTCAATTTTTTCGCGTACAATAATATCGTAGGCTTCTGTACCACTTGCTGCTGTTACGGTCTCAAATTTTGCATTATGGAGCATCATTTCTATTAAATTACGCATATCTTGCTCATCATCAACAATTAATACAGTTGTCACATTTCTTCCTCCCTCACTAACAATTGAAATGCACCTTTCCCCACATCAACTGTTTTTTTCACCTGACCTTCTTTTATGAAATACAAAGTATGGTCATCATAGCCAGCGACAACAATATAATCTTTAAACTGATTTACGACAAATGGATTAGCTCCTACCTCTTGCTGCCATTTCACATTTCCATCAAAGTCGGCAACATATAATTTATTACGGCCATGACTAACAACGAGGACAGCATCCTTTGTTTTGGTTAATCCAACAGGCATTAAAGGCATTTCTATCTCCCCATGTTTGACACCTGTTATAAGATCATATTTTTTAACAGAGTTATTCGGTTTACTTCCTTCTCCATGGCCACCAATCCATAGTTCATTTTTTTCTTCAAGAATTGCTATTCCATGTGATGATTTTTGAATCGGCCACTCTTGTTCAATTTCTAGATTCTCAATATTTAACACCGATAATTTAGTATCTTTATAATTAATCACATATAGCTTATCTTTATAGGCTGCCATTGACATAGGATAATTACCAAGCTTCTGTGTTGCCAGTTCGTTGCCCTCTTCATCAAAGCTTGTCACTGTATTCGTTTTGCTATTCGTAATAAAAAACTGTTTTCTATTTTCAGCATAATACGCATTCGTTGAACCAAGCTGTACTTTTTTAGAATAGAGCTTCTTTCCGGTTGATAATGTATAGACGTCAATTTCTTTTAATTGATGACCATACAATAACACACGATCATCTCCGAGGAGTATTGCCCCTGAGTAAGCTTTATCTAATAACCATGTTGCTATCCCATTACCTTGTTCATCTATAAAATCTAGTGAAGGTTCTTGTATATTTAGGGACGCAATAAAGTTCTGATCGCGTTCAATAGGCTCAAACGATTCCTCCGTACACCCTACTAGCAATACAAGCAGTACTAAAGAAAAAATGAAGAATGCCCATTTTTTCAACATCATCACCTCTGTTTCTTAACTATACTTCACAATTGTGAAATTCACGTGAAACTTGAGAGGTAAATTTATGACAAAGAAAACAAGCAAAATTCACAGTTATTATTATGTAATGCTACATCTACGAGCATTTATCCAACCCAAAATTATAGTAGCACATATACTACATAGATTATGGTAAGGAGGAATCAACTTTATGGTGTCAATCAGCTTATGTATGATTGTGAAAAATGAAGAAGATGTCATCGGTAGATGTCTAGCATCTGTAAAAGACTTAGTCGATGAGATAAATATCATCGATACAGGCTCTACCGACAATACGAAGCAAATTGTAAAACAGTTTACAGATCGGATTTTTGATTTTGAGTGGATTCATCATTTTGCAGCGGCAAGAAATTTTTCATTCCAACAAGCAACAAAGGAGTACATTTTATGGCTAGATGCAGACGATGTATTATTAGAGGCGGATCAAGAAAAATTCAAAGCACTAAAAGAATCCTTAACCCTTGATATAGATGCCGTATCGATGAATTATAATTTAAACTTTGATAATGAAGGAAATGTAAGTTCTCTATTAAGGAGATATCGCTTAGTAAGAAGAGATAAACAATTCCAATGGATAGGTGCCGTACACGAATATTTAGAAGTAGGTGGAAAGCTATTGGATAGTAATATCGCTGTCAGCCATTTACCACTTAGTCATGATCATACGCGAAATATTACCATCTATAAACAATTAGTTGAATCAGGAGAAGCACTCTCTCCACGAGATACATTTTATTACGCAAACGAATTACTAGATCATGGACAATTTGAGGATGCAATATTTTACTATGAAACGTTTTTAACTTCTAAATTAGGCTGGATAGAAGATAATATTCGAGCCTGCTTCAAATTAGCAGATTGTTATTCTCATTTAAATGATACAGAAAATAATTTGAGTTCCATTTTAAGAAGCTTTGAATATGATATTCCACGTCCAGAAGCGTGTTGTAGACTTGGTTTTCATTTTATGGAACAAGTCAAAAACTATGAAGCAATATTTTGGTATGAACAAGCGCTTGTTATCAAGCAAAATCCTAACGCCCCTTTTCAAAATAAAACCTTTACGACATGGTTGCCCCACTTACAACTTTGTGTCCTCTTTGATCGGTTACAACAATATGAAACTGCCAACGCACATAATGAATTAGCCAGATCCTTTTTACCAAATGATGAAAAAATACTGCACAATAAAACATATTTTGATCGTATTTTAAATAAGGGTAATGAAAAATCTTAATTTCCCTCTATATTAATGGGTTAGTTAGTACATTGGTGTAATTTTTAAATTCTAGTAATAGGTTTTAACTATACATTGAATAAAAATACTTTTATCGCTATCGATTTTTTAGAATAACCAAGTAGTTGACTGACCATTTCACCTTTTCCCTCTATGAATACGATATTTGAGAGAGGAGGTGAAACAATGCATTTCGGAAAATTTAAGGAGAGAGTTTGCAGTAAATGTAATACATTCCCATGTTGTTGTAATTCTTGTCCTGCTCAAGGCTGTCCCATTTGGCCTGTTAAACCTACTGGAAAAACTGGTCCTACTGGAGCTACTGGGGCTACTGGAGCTACCGGTGTGACTGGGGCTACTGGCGAACGCGGTCCTACTGGCGTTACTGGCTCTACTGGGGAACGCGGTCCTACTGGCGCGACTGGAGCTACCGGGGCTACTGGCGTTACTGGTTCTACGGGAGCTACTGGCTCTACCGGCGTTACTGGAGTTACTGGTACGACTGGCTCTACTGGTGTTACTGGCTCTACTGGAGCTACTGGTACGACTGGCTCTACCGGGGCTACTGGTGCTACCGGCGTTACTGGTGACACTGGGGCTACCGGTTCTACGGGAGCTACTGGCTCTACCGGTTCTACTGGCGTTACTGGTGACACTGGTGCGACTGGCTCTACTGGGGCTACTGGCTCTACCGGCTCTACTGGTGTAACTGGTGCGACTGGTGCGACTGGTGCGACTGGTGCGACTGGCGTTACCGGTTCTACTGGAGCTACTGGCTCTACTGGTGACACTGGGGCTACTGGGGTTACTGGCTCTACTGGGGCTACGGGAGCTACCGGGGCTACTGGGGTTACTGGTTCTACGGGTGCGACTGGCTCTACCGGCGTTACTGGGGCTACTGGGGCTACCGGAACTACTGGGGCTACGGGTACGACTGGCTCTACTGGCGTTACCGGTGACACTGGGGCTACGGGTACGACTGGCTCTACTGGCGTTACCGGTGACACTGGGGCTACTGGTTTTACTGGCTCTACTGGCGTTACTGGTGACACTGGGGTTACTGGGGTTACTGGGGTTACTGGCTCTACCGGCTCTACTGGTGTAACTGGTGTGACTGGTGCGACTGGCGTTACTGGTTCTACGGGAGCTACTGGCTCTACTGGCGTTACTGGTGACACTGGGGCTACTGGGGCTACTGGCTCTACTGGTGTAACTGGTGACACTGGAGCTACTGGTGCGACTGGCTCTACTGGCGTTACTGGTGACACTGGGGCTACCGGTTCTACCGGTTCTACTGGTTCTACTGGTTCTACTGGTTCTACTGGCTCTACTGGGGTTACTGGCTCTACCGGTTCTACGGGAGCTACTGGCTCTACTGGGGTTACTGGCTCTACCGGTTCTACGGGAGCTACTGGCTCTACCGGCGTTACTGGTGACACTGGGGCTACCGGTTTTACTGGCTCTACTGGTTCTACTGGTTCTACTGGTTCTACTGGTTCTACTGGTTCTACTGGTTCTACTGGTTCTACTGGTTCTACTGGTTCTACTGGTTCTACGGGAGCTACCGGGGCTACTGGCGCTACTGGCGCTACCGGTGTTACTGGCTTTACTGGTTCTACCGGCGTTACTGGTGACACTGGGGCTACTGGCTCTACTGGTGTAACTGGTGACACTGGCGCTACGGGTGCTACTGGCTCTACCGGCGTTACTGGGGTTACTGGGGTTACTGGGGTTACTGGGGCTACCGGAACTACTGGGGCTACCGGATCTACTGGCGTTACTGGTGACACTGGCGCTACCGGGGCTACTGGCTCTACTGGGGTTACTGGCGCTACCGGGGCTACTGGCTCTACTGGGGTTACCGGGGCTACCGGCTCTGCTGGGGTTACTGGCGCTACCGGCTCTACTGGCGCTACCGGGGCTACCGGATCTACTGGTTCTACGGGAGCTACCGGGGCTACCGGATCTACTGGGGTTACTGGCGCTACCGGGGTTACCGGCTCTACTGGGGTTACTGGCGCTACCGGGGCTACTGGCGCTACTGGCGCTACCGGCTCTACTGGTGTTACTGGGGTTACTGGCGCTACCGGGGCTACCGGCTCTACTGGGGTTACTGGCGCTACCGGGGCTACTGGCTCTACTGGGGTTACTGGCGCTACCGGGGCTACTGGCTCTACTGGCTCTACTGGCTCTACCGGTTCTACTGGAACTACTGGCGCTACTGGCTCTACCGGACCAGCATTTACAGAAGGTTTCTCAGCATTTGCTAATGCTTTAACAGTAAGCGCTTCTACTACAATTACTAACTGGAGTGTTGCAGCTCCATATTTCACAACACCAGCTTTCAATCCAACGACCGGAATTTTCACTGTTCCAACAACTGGAAGGTACGCTTTTGAAGCTACAATCAACTACTCAACGACTGCAGCAATTACTGTAACCTTAGGGGCTGGCATCAATCCATCATTTGCTATTCGCCAAAACGCTACAACAAATTTAATAAGCGGGCTATTCCCTTTATTAAATGTAAATGTTATTGCCGTATTGACTTTACGCGCTGTCCTTGGTAATGGGACAGTAACATTGGCTGGAGAAGTCGATTTAAATGCAGGTGATACCATTGATTTATTCTACAATGCTAACGGTTTAACGATAGGGCTTACTCTTGGAGGAGCTAACTCTGGCGGTATTGTATGGTCATGTCACCGAATTTCATAGTATTAAGATCTTTACTGGGAAAGTAGAAGCTTACTTTCCCAGTTTTTTATTCGAGACGTACTTTGATCTAACTAATTTCAAATAAAAAAAGTAGTACAAACATTGATCTTCAAGTTTGCACTACTTACTGATAACCATTTATTCCTTAAAGTATCCAAACATTTCCTTCAACATTTCTTCAGCAACATTTTTACCTTGTTCAACGCACTCAGGTATTGATATTCCTTCGAAGGAACTCCCCGAAAGCTTAACAGTCGGAAAATGTTCACGTAATTCTTGTTTTGAACGCTCAACCTTTGCTTCATGTCCAACCGTATACTGTGGCATAGCATTTTTCCAGCGGGAAACTACAGTCATTAACGGTTCTCCATTTACACCAATTGTTTTCATTAAATCCTGTAATACAGTCTTTTCAATTTCTGTATCAGATAACGCTACAATTGCCTCGTCGCCCACTCGGCCAATATAACTACGTAACAGCACGTAATCATCCGGTGTTGTGCCAGGCCACTTGCGGTTAATCCAAGTACAAGAAGTTATAGAAAAATCACTATTTCGGGAGACAAAAAATGATAATGCATCTAGATCACCTAACTGATCTTTTTTAAATGCCATTGTCACAGTAGCAATAGTTGCTGCCTTCATCGTACTTAATTCATTTAATAATTGGTGTTTACTGAACATTTTTCTTGCCACATTAAATGGTGTAGCAATAATAACAGCATCTGCTTTTAATTGTGTAAAATTGTTTAACACAACTTGGACAGTCCCATCCTTGCCATGCTCAATTTCCTCAACTTTAACACCCTTCATAACTGTCCCAGGAAGTAGTGATTCTTCAAGTTTTTCGATAAGTGTCTCAAGACCATTATTAAATGTTTGAAAAATCCCCTTATCTTTCGTATTGAGTTTGTTACTTAAAAAATTCGCACCAGACTTTTTCATACCAATAAGTAGGCTACGATATTTTTGCTCTAATCCATAGAGCTGCGGGAATGTAGAACGCATGCTTAACTGCTCAATATCACCAGCAAATGTTCCTGCAAGTAATGGTTCTACTAGATTTTCTACAATTTCAGCACCGAATCTTCTTCTAAAAAATTGCCCTAATGGTTGGTCATCATTCTGTGCAGAACGAGGGATGAAAAAATCCCCCGCCGCACGAACTTTCCCGCTAAGTGAAAACAAACCTGATGTAATAAATGACGAGACATGTGGTGTTGCTCCAGACAAAAGATTGCTCGGGATTGGATACAATTGACTACCAACGGCAACGTAGGTAGGTCCTGTGTTGCTTGTAATCATTTCCTGTTCAATGCCTAAATCCTTTGCCAAAGCATATACATAGTTCTCACGGTCAAAAAAGGATTCTGGACCGCGCTCGATAATAAAGCCATCTTTTCTCAGTGTTTGTATTTTTCCGCCAAGACGTAATGACGACTCGACAAGTACGATATCTAACGGCAATTCTTTTGCGATTGCTTCTTTTTGCAAATAGAACGCAGCTGTGAGGCCAGTAATGCCACCGCCTACAACAACTACCTTTCGTCTTTTCTGAGTCACCAACATCATCACTTTCTTTTCGCTTAGCTTAATTTTTTATGAATGGCATCAACCATTGCATCAATAAATAACGGGTGTGTATTTGGCATTGCTGGACGATAATATTTCGCGCCAAGTTCATCACAAACAACTTTACATTCATAATCGTTGTCATATAAAACTTCTAAATGTTCTGTTACAAAGCCAACTGGTGTATAAACGAATGAACGGAAGCCCTTTTGCTCGTAAAGTTCACGCGTTAAGTCCTGAACATCTGGACCGATCCATGGCTCAGGTGTTTGCCCTGCTGATTGCCAGCCAACTTCTACATTGTTTACACCTGTTGCTTCTTTAATTAGTTGAGCCGTCTCAATTAATTGATCTTCATATGGATCGCCTAGTTCTTTAATTTTTTCTGGAAGTGAATGTGCAGACACGATTAAACACGCTTTTTCACGTTCTTCATCAGACATTGCATCAAACGTTTCATTCACTTTCATTTTCCAATACTCAATGAATTTTGGTTCATCATACCAAGATTCTACAGAAGTAATTGTTAATCGATCTCCAGCCGCTTCTGTTGCACGACCATTATATGATTTAATAGAGAACGTTGAGAAGTGAGGAGCTAACACGATAGAAACCGCTTCTTTAATACCTTCTGCTACCATTCCTTCTACAGCATCTTCAATGAATGGGTGAATATGCTTTAAACCAATAAATAATTTGTATTCCACATTATCTTGCACTTCATTTAAGCGTGCACATAAAGCCTCAGCCTGCGCTTTTGTAGCAGCAGCAAGTGGCGATAAACCACCGATTGCCTCATAACGACCGCGTAGATCTTCTAAATGCTCTTCTGATGGTTTGCGACCGTGACGAATATGCGTATAGTAAGGTTCGATGTCTTCTTCTTTATAGGGTGTTCCGTATGCCATGACTAATAAGCCTTTAACTTCTTTCATTACCTTTTCACCTCTAAATAATAGTTAAATATATCTTTAATCGTATAGTATTTGACAAAAAGAAGCTGTCCAATTCATTTGGTTGGACAGCACCCTTTCTACGATGAAATCGAGATATCATTTCATAGAAAAGAAATATGAGAGTTAATACCTTGTTTACATCTATATTAAGAGCGTGCTTGGATTTGTTGAGCACTATACTCATGAATAAGAGCTGTTAAACGTTTTAATACTTCTGGGTCTACCTCTGGGAATACACCATGACCTAAGTTAAAGATATGCCCTGGCATTTCTAAACCTTGATCGATAATATCTTTTGTGCGTTTTTCAATAATTGACCAATCAGCAAGTAATAGTGATGGATCTAAATTGCCTTGTACTGGTTTAGTAATACCGTTTGCACGTGCTTCTTTAATTGGTAAACGCCAATCTAAGCCAACAACATCAACCGGTAAATCATTCCATTCTTTCGCTAAATGGCTTGCACCTACGCCAAACTGAATAAGTGGCACATTTTCTTTTTTCAACTCAGCAAAAATACGTGTCATAATTGGTTTAATGAAAACACGATAGTCTTCAACATTTAAAGCACCAACCCAAGAGTCAAATATTTGGATAGCTTTTGCTCCCGCTTCTACTTGAGCAGAAATATCAGAAATAATCATGTCAGCTAATTTGTCCATTAATGCAAACCAAGCTTGAGGCTCTGATACCATAAATGATTTTGTTTTATTATAGTTTCTTGAAGGACCACCTTCAATCATATAGCTTGCGAGAGTAAATGGTGCACCTGCAAAGCCGATTAGAGGTACATTCAGTTGTTCCTCTGTTAACATTTTTATTGTTTCTAAAACGTACGGTGTATGTTCTTTCGCATTGAATTCGCCTAGTTTTTCTATATCAGCGATTGAGCGAATAGGATTTGAAATTACAGGACCTACACCTGCTTTGATTTTTACATCTACCCCAATACCAGGGAGTGGTGTTACTATATCTTTGTATAAAATCGCTGCATCAACATTGTAATTTTCTACTGGTAATCGCGTTACATATGCACAAAGCTCAGGTTGAAGTGTAATTTCCTCTAAAGAATACTTTTCTTTAATCTCACGATATTCTGGCTGAGAGCGTCCTGCTTGTCGCATATACCATACTGGTGTATGTTCAGTTCTTTCTCCTCGTGCAGCACGTAGAAGAGTTTCATTAAAAGTTGTCATGAATAGTTCCTTCCCCTCAATAAAATTCATATCGTAAAATTCTCTTGTTTATTCCGTTATTATTGATATCCGTTTTCAATAGTAAACGCTTCCTCTGCTATTGTATAGTTTTCATAGTAAAATGTCATAAAATTGTTCTTTCTAAGGGATTTCTTTTTGACAAAGCTTTAGACTTCCACTTAAATGGAGATAAATAACACTATATGCTATAAGCAATTTCACCTTGGTGTTATTGTTGCTTTCGCGCAGATAAACAGTGCGTCCGGATTTTGAATTGTGCTCGTACAATTCATTCCTTTCAAAAGATGAACATTCATAAGGAGGGCAATTTTATGTATATTTATTTAACTTCTGGTACAGGTGATTTTTTAGAACAATTAAAGAGCAAACATCCAAATGAGGAAATGTTTTTAATACACGGAGAAGGGAACTCTGTGCTTATCCATGAAACCGAAGGAAAATCTGTCTTTGCCACACCTCGTAAGTTTGAAGTGCTAGATTCAGTAAATGATTTAGAAGAACGTGGCTTCTTTGTATTCAACAATATTCCCGTTACAGATGAAGGTCGACCAGTTTTTGAACATCGCTTTTTAAATCGAGCACGCGCTATAGAAGATGAGCCAGGCTTTGTAGCATTTCGACTACTTCGTCCATTAAATAGTGAAACATACATTGTCATGACACAATGGAACGGCCCACATTCGTTTGAAGCATGGAAAAGCTCAAAGGCCTTTGCATCCGCACATGCTGAACGTAAAGAACCAACAGGCGTGAATCAGCAAAATATTTTCTCAGCAGCTTCCTATGTCACAACCTATAGCGCTGCTCCAAAGGAAGAAAACGAAGATTAGTTTGGGCCGGCAGGGGATTGCTGCTTTCCGCGGTATTCCCCGGGGGCGCGGGTATTTGTTGCTCTTTCGAGGGTATTCTCTGACCTTCCGCGAGTATTCCACTCGGAGGCGTGGGTTTCTCTGCTCTTCCGCGAGTATTCCACTCGGATCCGCGAGTATTTGCTGCTCTTCCGCGAGTATTCTCCGGAGGCGCGAGTATTTGCTGCTCTTCCGTGAGTATTCTACTCGGATTCGCGAGTATTTGCTGCCCTTCCGCGAGTATTCCACTCAGATTCGCGAGTATTTGCTGCCCTTCCGCGAGTATTCCACTCGGATTCGCGAGTATTTACTGCTCTTCCGCGAGTATCCACCGGGGGCGCGGGTATTCATTGCTCTTCCGGGGTATTCACTGGGGGCGTGGGTATCTCCCGTATACGCGAGTATTCTCTGTCCTTCCGGAGGGAATCTCCAGAACGCAAGGACGCAAGGAATTCATTACTCTTTCCAAGAATATTCTTTTATGAGAAGTGCTGGCCCGCTGTCTATCCCGTTAGTGAAACTATTATGTTATTAATAAAAATCTAGGATAATCTGTTTAAGGAGGTTTTACTGTGAACCAATATCTACTTGAAAAGATTGATGCCCATTTTGATGAAATGGTGGCGATTCGTCGTCATCTACATATGCATCCGGAACTGAGCTTCCAGGAGCAAGAAACCGCTAACTATATTTTTCGATTTTATAAAAATCTAGGCGTACCGGTTGAAACTAATGTCAGTGGATACGGTTTAATTGCGCGAATTAAAGGAAGCAAGCCTGGCAAAACGATTGCCTTACGAGCAGACTTTGATGCACTGCCTATACAAGATGAAAAAGAAGTACCATACAAATCAACTGTGTCTGGCGTTATGCATGCTTGTGGGCATGATGGTCATACTGCTACTTTGTTAATTGTCGGGAAGCTATTGTGGGAAATGCGCGATGAATTAGCAGGAGAATATGTACTAATTCATCAGCATGCTGAAGAGGCTGATCCAGGTGGAGCGATCGGGATGGTACAGGCTGGAGCTTTGAATGGCGTTGATGCTATTTTTGGTACACATCTATCGTCTAACCATCCAACAGGCATGATTGGCTACCGTGTAGGACCAATGATGGCTGCTGTTGATAGTTTTGAAATGAAAATTCAAGGTCAGGGCGGTCACGGTGCTCATCCGCATCAAACAAAGGATGCGATCGTTATTGGCTCTCAGCTTGTTATGAATTTACAACAGCTTGTCGCACGTCGTGTTGACCCAATCGAATCGGCTGTTTTATCAGTTGGTTCATTCGTAGCATCTAATGCTGACAATATTATTGCCGATACAGCCTATTTAAATGGCACAATCCGAACATTTGATAAAGATGTTCGTGAAATGATGGAACGTGAATTTAAACGGGTTATCCAAGGTACTGAAATTGCGCATGATTGCACAATTGAACTAGATTATCGTCGAGGCTACCCTGCTGTTGTAAATCATGAGAAGGAAACACTATTTGTACGTAATATCGCGCAAGATATTTGCGATGTCGCTGAGGTTGAAGCAACTATGGGGGCTGAGGATTTCTCTTACTACTTAGAGGAAAAACCAGGTACATTCTTCTTTACTGGAGCAGAACCAACTGAATATGCCCCACATCATCATCCAAAATTCGATATAGATGAAAAAGGTATGATCATTGCTGCAAAGATATTATTAACAGCAGCACTAGACTATCAATTAGTAGAATAGAAAATAAAGCTCATTTCTCCAAGTCTTTTATTGGAGAAATGAGCTTTTGATTTATTATTTGAATATCAAGGTTTTGAACCCTTAGCCGTCAATTCACTTATAACCACAATGATGATAAAGGTTACATAGAACATTGGCTGTGTGATACTACATAGACCAACTATAATAGCTTGAGTGATCATCGCAAGACGTACAATTTGATTGACTGCTACCTTGCGTGCTTCATCAGGTAAAGGATAAAGCATGTCCATACGGAATTCACCGCTTGATAATAAAGCCGACTTTAATTGTATAGTTGTAGCAAAGCTTAATGCACCTGCAACAATCCATGAAACGACTGGGATATCTACAAAGGCTGCAATAACAGCTGAAATCACTGTTAAACGGAACCATAAATAAAAATGATCATCTGTTCGGATGAATGTACGGAACACCAAGTATTTTTGAGTATTATCCTTGTTGTATGGCACAAATTTGTAAAGCCAGTCAAGCCAACCTCGACGACGGATGCTACCACGTAGATGTGGAACGTCTGTGAAATAATTAGCAAAACGATAGAAGCTCATCATACGATTTTGTTCTAGCCTCACAAAATGCTCATATGGTACAGGCTCACCTGCGCATTTTTTTCTAAATATTACAATATACACACACCCAATTGCAGCAGCAACAATCGCTAAAATAAGTTGAATATGAAGCCCCATGTACAAAGCAACACTAAAGATAACAGCTCGAATTAGCCTGTCCACCCATATCATTTGACCGCGTTCACTATAACGAAAGCTAAATTCACCCTGAACGCTCAAATACTTCAATATAATAATAAGTAGGAACACTGACCAAATTTCAAATGTAGTTAATTCAGTTACAGCCTTTAATAAAGGGATACTAACGATATAAACAATTGCCACAATCCACACCTGTGACCAAAACGTCCACGCTATCGCCTTTTTGAAATACTGTGGCATTTTTGATTCTAAAGGTAATAAATACACTTGGTCTGGCTCTCTCAAAAGTGAAGTTGGACGACTAAATGCTAGTAAAATCCCTACAAATACCGCAATTAATACCTCTGCTGGAAAATCAGATTGTACAATTTTCAGCCATTCACTATATTGATAGCCCCCTGCTCCGATAAGAAATACTAGTACAATCGCTAAATGCCCTGTAAAAATAAATCGCATATATTTTTGCACTTCACCTATATAGTGCATGAAGCGAGAGGACCATACATCACGCAAGTTCTTCATGGTCGCGCTCCTTTGTCATTGCAATATATAAATCATCCAATGTCGCATTTGGCATCGCAAATGCCTTGCGTAAATCCTCCATTGTTCCTTGTGCTCGTACACGTCCTTCATGCAATAAAATTATGCGGTCACAATGCTTTTCAGCGGTCGATAAAATGTGCGTGGACATTAATATAGAAGCGCCCTCTTTTTTCTTTTCATCCATCTGATCAAGCAATGATTGAATCCCAAGTGGATCGAGTCCCACAAAAGGCTCATCAATAATATAAAGACTTGGATTGACTAAAAAGGCACACATGATCATAACCTTTTGACGCATCCCCTTTGAGAAATGAGAAGGGAACCAATTAAGTCGCTTTTCCATGCGAAATTCTTTTAATAATATTTGTGAACGAGCTGCAAGTGTTGCTTCATCTAGACCGTAAGCCATTGCAGTTAATTCTAAATGTTCACGTAATGTTAGCTCATCGTATAATACAGGTGTTTCAGGAATATAGGAAAATGCTGTACGATACTTGTCCGTATTTTCCTTTAACGTCACACCATTTAAACGAATGTCTCCTTCTTTTGGAAGCATTGTTCCGATGATATGCTTAATCGTTGTACTTTTACCAGCGCCGTTCAAGCCTATTAAGCCAACAAGCTCTCCTTTTTCAATTGTAAATGATAAATCTTTAATAACAGGCTTTCTTGTATAACCACCTGTCACATGTTGTACCTCTAATACCGTCATGCCCTCACTCCTCTTCTTGTTTATATTTTATCAAAAATTAGCAAATGATACAGTTATGAGTATGATAGAATGTACTTACATATAAAATAAGGAGGAATTTTCAAATGAGCGATTGCCTATTTTGCAAAATCATTGATGGATCTATTCCAAGTACAAAAATTTATGAAGACGAGCATGTCTATGCTTTTACTGACATTTCGCCCGTAGCAAAAGGTCATACACTATTAATTCCCAAACATCACTGTAAAGACATATTCGAAATGCCTGAGGATGTAGCTCGTAATTTATATGCAGTAGCACCGAAAATTGCAAATGCTATTAAGGCTGCTTTTAATCCAATTGGACTTAATACCATTAATAATAATGGTGCCGCAGCTGGACAAACTGTTTTTCACTATCACTTACATTTTATTCCCCGTTACGATGAAAAAGAAGGCTTGGGCTTAATTTGGCAAACACAAAAATATACACCAGAGCAATTAACTGAAGTTGCTGAAAACATTAAAGCTAACCTTAAATAATTGAAATTCTGACACACTCTAATTGTCAGAATTGTATATTGCATTTTTTTAATTTATAGCGTACAATCACAAATAAGTTTCGCTAACGGTCATGAGGACACGTTAGGAGACAAAAAAGATTAGCATAGTCGAGGAGAGATTAGAAATGAATACAAAGAATTTAGTATTAATGGCACTTTTAGTTGGTGTTGGTGCTACCCTTTATGTGGTCACACCAGGTATGGTAAACGGCATGAAACCTGATTTCATGCTAACAATGATGTTTATTGGCATTTTATTGTTCCCTACTATTAAAGAAACGTTCTTACTTTCTTTAGCAACAGGTGTACTTTCAGGTTTATTTACAACGTTTCCAGCTGGTCTTGTTCCAAATATTATTGATAAAGCAGTAACAGGCTTTGTCTTTTTAGCTGTCTTAATGGTGTTGAAAAGATTGGCAAGCAATTTCGCAGTATCTGCTGCCTTAGTTGGTTTAGGAACAATTTTATCTGGGATTGTCTTTTTAACAGTAGCACTTTTTGTATTCAATGCAAATGTTGGTGCAACATTCGCTGTTCTGTTTGTAGGCGTTGTATTACCTGCTGTAGTATTTAATGTTATTGCTTTTGCAATTATTTATCCTATAGTTGCAAAATTAGTAAAGCGTTCTAAATTCCAAACAGCTATTTCAATTTAATAAAAATGCACGTTCATCTACAGAAGAAACTAAACCGTGATATAAAATCACTCGTTTAGTTTCTTTTTTATTTTTGTATATGTGCATTTCATGGTTTAATAGTAGGTAACACATCATCATTACAGAAATGAGGTATTTAATATGAAAGCAAAACCATTTTTATTTGGACTGACAGCTGGGATTGTCGGCGGTACAATTGCTATACTTTTTTCAACTCCTCAATCAGGACAGCAATTACGTGCTAATTTGCGAGCCAATGCTGCAAGCACAAAGGACAAACTTTTAGATGTAAAACAGCAAGCAGGCACAGTTAAACAATCCGTTGATTCACTATCAAATGAAATAAAAAATAATATACCACTAATAATAAATGACTTAAAACAAACTATTACTACATTTACTGAAGAAATCGAGCCATCAAAAAATAACTTGCAACAAGAAATAGAAGCATTACAGAATTCATTAAGCGAAATCGAGAAAAACGTTGCACAATTTACAGAAAAAAAGAAAAAACCGCAAGAAAAAGTTAGCGACTAAAGTCCTCATGCGTTGATAAAAAAACTATTTTTTTATCAATTTTAATCTATATAATGTTATTTTTTAACCACTTTTCAATTTTTTAATTTTTCTAACTTTAAACTTTTTTTCTTTATTGCTATAATATTTTTAAAATGTTAAAGAAAGTTGTAGGTGATGGCTTTGTCAGAGGAATTATACACTCAAAAAGAAGCGATGCTTTATAGTCAAAGAATTGCGCAATTATCAAAAGCCTTATGGAAAGCAGTGGAAAAGGATTGGCAGCAATGGATTAAACCCTACGATTTAAATATTAACGAACATCATATTTTATGGATTTCGTATCATTTAAAAGGGGCTTCAATTTCTGATGTGGCAAAATTCGGGGTTATGCACGTTTCCACAGCATTTAATTTTTCAAAAAAATTAGAAGAGCGTGGATTCCTTAAGTTTTCAAAGCGTGATGACGACAAACGTAATACGTACGTTGAGTTAACAGAAGCAGGTACAGAACTAATTGTTGAAATGAATAGTAATTATCATAATACGTATCATTCTGTGCTAGAAGGCTCACTAGCTTTAAAAGACCTATACGGTCGCTTCCCAGAATTTTTAGATGTTATGGCTGTTATTCGCAATATATATGGTGAGGACTTCATCGACATTTTTGAGCGTTCCTTTCAGCACTTCCGTGATTCCTTTGACACGATAGAAGAACGTTCAACTGTAAAAGGATAAAAGTGAGACTATCAGGCTTTTAGAGCCGTTGTCGTAATCTATAACTTATTGGTCGTGAAAGCTTATAAAATTATGCTAAAAGAGGTACTTCAGAATTTTTTCTGAGATACCTCCTTTTTCTTGCATTCTAGCATAAATCAATTTACATTAGATAGGACCATTCATACTACGGAGTTGATAATCATGCACTGTTGGAAAATTTTAAATCTTGAACATCATTACGGAACAACGCGTATTATGATCATGTCTGTAATTGTTTTCTTAACTGTCTTTTCTCTTTCTTATGTAACATTTAATTTATTTAATGATGAGCACTATACAGATCAATTGTTTTGGCTATTTGTTATTACTGTATTTGCAATCTATCCAATCCACAAATGCTTACACTTTCTAGCATTGTATGATTTACGTCAACTTTTAAAATTGCGTGTGCGTACCCAATTTTATGTTATTCCTGTTCTACACATGCGTATCCGTGAACCTTTATCGAAAAATCGTTATATTTTAGCTTTACTTACACCATTTATTGTTCTAAATACAACCATTTTATTAAGTACACTGCTATTTCCTGCCTATACCCATTACGGCTCATTACTTTTAGCTTACCATTGTAGTCTATGTGTAATTGATATTCTATATGTGAAATATTTATTGAACTCACCTAAAGACTCCCAGATTGAGGAGACTCCTAAGGGCTATGAAATTTTAGTGCCACCTACTATTCACTAAATTGCTTGTACTTGTGTTTTATTGACGTTTTTTGATATGCTATTAATACTGAAAGAGGGGAGGAATAGACTTGCTGTTAATGATTGTAGTTCTATTCTCGGTATTCTATTTATTTCAAATAAACCGCATGACTTATGCACTGTGCATGCGACGTGAAATTCCCGAAGAAAAACAACCAAAAGTATTCCGAACTATAAATATACTTATTACAATATTACTTGTATCATTTTATATTGAAGTTTTATATGCAGTATAGTTAAAAAGAATAAGGGCATCCGCGCTTGTGCGGATGCCCACATTGTAAAAAAAGCTAAGGACGTTAAACCCTTAGCTTTTCGTCTTTTTTTATTAATTAGTATAGGAACGCTGCACCAACGATAATTAATAAAATAAATAACACAACTAATAAAGCAAAGCCTGAGCCGTAGCCACCGCCACCATATCCTCCGCTGCTCATAACTTCACCCCCTTTCTTTTATATATCCTATGCGCTTGAAAATTTGAAATATAGGCTATACTCAAGGGGGAACCATTTTGTTTTTAAATCGTTTATGTTATAGTAAAAAATGGACGAAACCATGTAAGGAGAGAATATCTACTATGAAAAAGACAGTATTATCTTTAACATTAGCTGCTTCGGTATTAGCGCTTGGTGCTTGTAGCGGAGGAGACAACAAAACGATTGCAACTTCAAAAGTAGGCGACATTACAGTTGCTGATTTTAACAAAACATCAAAGAATTTAGCAGGTTCTCATATACTTTCACAAATGTTGACTGAAAAAGTATTAGCTGATAAATATAAAGTATCAGATAAAGAAGTCAAAGAGTCATATGACGCAACTGCTTCACAATTCGGTGATGACTTTGCCCAAGCACTTTCTGAGAGTGGCTTAACTGAGGAAGGCTATAAAGATGCTTTACGTGTTCAACTTCTTTCTGAAAAGGCTTTAAAAGATAAAGCTTTTAAAGAAGAAGATATCAAAAAACATTATGAGCAAATGAAAACTGAATTAAATGCCCGTCATATTTTAGTAGCAGATGAGAAAACAGCTAAAGAAGTCATTGCCAAAATTAAAGGAGGCGCTTCTTTTGCAGATGTAGCAAAAGAATACTCAACTGATACTGGCTCTGCTGAAAAAGGCGGAGAGCTTGGTTGGTTCTCTGTTGGTGCAATGGTAGATGAATTTAATGATGCTGCTTATGCCCTTCCTGTAAAGACTTTAAGTGAACCAGTTAAAACAAGCTTTGGTTACCACGTAATTGAAGTTACGGACAAGCGTGATGTAAAAGGTGTTGGCTCATTCAAAGATGAAGAAGAAAACATCCGTACTCAAATGTTATCTAAATTAGCGCAGTCAGGTCAAGATCAACAAGTTCTTAAAGATATCATTGCAAAATTGGCAAAAGATGCTGATATTAAAACATCTGATAAAGAATTAGAACCTGTTATCAAGTCCCTTACAACAACAAGTGAGGAGCAAGCTAAAGCTCAAGAAGAAGCAGTTAAAAAAGCTCAAGAACAAGCTCAAAAAGAAAGTAAAGACAACAAAACTGAAGATATTGACAAAAAATAATCTAAATTTGTTGTTATTTTACTATATGAAAAAGGGTTACGCTTATACAGGCGTAACCCTTTTTATATACAGTCGATTTGAAATAAAATTGATTAAAAGTATCTTGAAAACAAGTATGTAGGGAAAATGAAGAGGATTCATTTTGAATAAAGTTTAATCAAAATGAATCCTCTTTCCTTTTAAATGCTATTTCATTTTTTCGCAAAGGCGTTATCACATGACTTGATGCTTTCAGCTTTCTTCCTTTACTAGGAGGCTCATCTGTGACGCTGTCGCCTAGCCTCGAATCCAATCAACTTAAAGACAAAGCATATCCTATGAAGCCTCAAATCTACAATTATTTAATAGACGGCTTATAAAACGATCGATTATCAAGCGGAAATAGTCGCTCAGTAAATTCACCTGGCGCTGTTTTGCCCAATGCTCGTGTTAGCATGTTCATCTTTGCATCAATATTATCAATATAATGCAAGATCTCCGCTTCTTGAATCATAGGTTTTTTCGGGCTGCCCCATTCTTCTTTACCGTGGTGAGATAGCACCATATGTTGCAGTAGCATGACTTCCTCGCCCTCGATCTCTAGTTCACTAGCAATTTTGGCAATTTCATTGACCATAATAGTGATATGACCAAGTAAATTCCCTTCAACGGTATACATTGTTGCAACAGGCCCTGATAGCTCAACAACCTTGCCGATATCATGCAGAATAATCCCTGCATATAACAGGTCTCGATTTAATGTAGGATATAAATCAGCAATTGCTTTTCCTAGTTTCAACATTGACACCATATGATCCAGTAGACCAGACGCATAATCATGATGATTTTTTGTTGCAGCTGGATATACTAATATAGCATCCTGATGTTTTTTAATAGCTGCACGTGTAATTCGTGATATATTTGGATTTTTAATATCGAAGAAAAATTGCGTCAACTCTTCATATAATTCTTCTTTTGGAGTTGCTGAGGAAGGAACTAAATCATTAATAGCAACTCCCTCCTCTGGTTTTGCTACACGGATTGATTTTATACGCAATTGGTTTTTGCCACGATAGTCATGAATTTCTCCACCTACACGGACAATTGCCTCAGCGTGGTACATTTTTTCATGATCTTCATTTGTATCCCATAGCTTTGCCTCAATATCTCCACTTTTATCTTGTAATAACAGTGACATAAATGGCTTCCCAACTGTGGTAACCCCTTTTGTCGCCTGTTTAATTAATAAAAATTGATCAACTGATTCTCCAGCCTGGAGCGTCGTAATACCCTTCATGTTGACGCCACTCCCCTTTCATTTGCTAGTGCTCCTACATCGACTATTTGCTCTTTCTGCCAATGTTCGAGCATCGCGTCATGGCAAGTAAAATATAAAATTTGACGTTCATACCCTACTTCTTTCATTAATTGTACCATGTTGTCTGTACGGTTTCGATCAAAATGGACAAAAGGATCGTCCATAATAAATGGAAATGGCGCAGAAGTTGTCAGTGTTTTTGCTAGTGCCATGCGCAACGAAATATAAGCTTGCTCCTTCGTTGCCTGTGATAATTCTGCCATTTGATAACGTAATCCAGAAACATCCTGTGTAACAAAATAGCCTTCATCATTAATTAAAAGCTTCTCATAACGTCCACCTGTTAACAAATTAAATATTGCATTAACCTCTGTCAAAACATATGGTAGTTTTTCTTCTCTTAGGCGGAACAGTGTTTCATGAATTGCAGTAGCCAATGTCTTTTTTGTAGCCCATTGCCCTATTAGTTGTTGCAACACTGATTTCTCCTCTTCAAACTGTTGAAGCAATTGACCATATTTCTCGTCATTTAGAAGATTCTCCTTTTGGATTTGTAGTGTCGCGCGTTGTTCTAAGCAATGATCTATAGCTACCTGCATTGCGCCACGCTCTTCTTCTAAAGCAAGTAGTTTTTCTTGAAGCTGTTCCTCGTCTATTAATGACTGTTCGTTGTCTACTTTCAGCGAGGCTAGCTGACTCTGAATGGCTTGAAGTTCTGTTGCTATTTTTTGTTGTTGCTCAAATTGTTCATGAGTTTCATAATAAGCCTTCTCTGATTGAACATTCGCAGCATTAAATAACTGAGTAACTTCAGATTCATAGCTGTCTATATGAGATTGAACTCCTTGAATTTTGGTCTGGAGGCCAGTCAACTGCTCTTTTGCTTGTTGGGATATCTGTTGCTCCTGCTGCAAAGTAAGGAATGTATTACGTAAATGCATAAAGATTTCTTGCTCACTATACTCTGCATGTAAGACTCGCTGTACTTGATCTAAAAGCTCAATTTTCTCCGCTTGTACCGTTTGTAGGAGTGTCAATGTACTCTTCTTTTTTGCTGCCAACTCTTGAGCACCACGAATGCGCATAAACAGCTCGGGTAATAATGTTTTCGGTATATTCCCCTCTAAGCGATAGCGCCCTAAAAAATGTTGAAGCGACTGAGTAGCCTCTTCACTCACCTGCTCAGCCCGCTGAATTTTATATTCTAGTTTCACATATTGACGTTCTTTTTCTTGCTGTTGCTCATTTACATGCAGCAAGCGATCTTCAAGTTTTTGTTTTTTCAGCAGGATAGTTTGAGCAATATTTTCCTCCTGCTCTAACTCACGTATTTGCTGACTTTGTTGATTGCTCGGCGCTTCATGCGCTTGTCTAGCAAATTTCAAATATAAAATAATGATCAACGACATGACCGCTCCCACAACGATGACAGCCATATTTTTTTCCATTACACCATAGATAAACGAAAGCATACTTATGGCTAACACAATAAATATAAAAACACTTGGTTGTTGTTGTTTCGAGCGTTGTGACCTTCCATATCGCAATTGTTCAAGCTTTCGCTTACGTTGAGGCCACTGTGCTAAAATATGTTCTTCCTCTGTAGATAATGACTCCTGCTGAAGCTGTTGTTTTAGTTGAGCAATTGTATCTAATTCTGCATGTAGTTGCTCTATAGAACGCAAATGAAATTTCAGCTCTTCTTCCGCTTCTTCTAATAAGCTTAACTGTTGTTGAAACTGTTCCTCTTGTTGTAATGATACTGTCTCCTCAAGCAAACTATCCTGCGCTGTTATTTCCTGAACACCTAATAAACGAAACTGTGCTTCTATTTCTTGCTCGATTAAATACAGCTCATCCATTAAGTTCTGTTCTTTAACAACTAACTGATTCCATGTCGCTTCCTTATTCAAAAGTCGAGACATTTCAGTAATAGTCAGCTCGTCCACCGTTAATTGAAGCTTTTTTTGTAGTTCCTGATACTGCTCCTTCAGCTGCTGCATTTGTAGTGTTTCATGCATAAGCCGATCCTTTAATTGCTCATAACGTCGGATCCCTTCTGGTGGAAACTGCACAAGTTCATAGCTTTTTCGCCTTTGTTCGAAAGCTTTTTGCTGTTTTATAAGCGGCATAGCCTGCTGAAGAATTGTGAGCTGTTGCCAATTTTGCTGCTGTGTTTTTTGCTGACTATATAACTCCTCTAGCCTTTGATCGAGCTGTTGTAATTGTAATAATTTATCCTCAAAGGTCTGAATATTACCCTGCTCTTGTTTAATGGTGCGTTCTAGCTTTTTTAAATGCTCCAATTTTTGATTAACGAGTGGCACTTTGCCTGTTTTTTTAAAAAGCTCACCAGCATCTTTGTCCAATTTCTTCTCTAGAGAAGATAGCTGTTGAATACCTGTTGTCCCTGAGGCAAGCAACAAATGTGTTAGCTCTTCCTCAGACATTTTTTCAATGCCCTGTAGCTCATGTAATGAAAAGGAGAAAATGGACTCAAAGGAGGCTTTTGAATAACCATATAATAGTTTTGCTAACAGCTCCTCATGCCCAATTGTTCCGTCTTCTAGATAAACTGTGACATCTCCAGCTGCCTTTCCTTTCATACGTTCTATCGTGCATTGCCCATACATCGGGTGCAAAATCGTAAGCTGACCACCGAATTTAGTAGATAATTTCGGCTCATATTTACGTTGTGTCTGCTGTTTCGTAGGAAATCCAAAAAGCATTTGTAAAATAAACTGTTGAATGGTCGTTTTACCCGCTTCATTCACACCATAAAAAATGGTAACACCTTCACGTAAAGTAATGGTGATGTTTTCATGCTTGCCAAAGCCATAAATTTGGATTTTTTGTATCGTTAGCATGTATTCACACCCTTTGAATTTCTTCTGCTAATAATTCTTGCGCGTTGTGCATTAAATTTTTAACGTCCTGTTCTGTTAAAGGCTCGATCAGTCTTGCACCACCTGCATGTTGGTATAGTTCCTTTAAAATATCCTTCCATTCAGAAATATCCCATTGCTCCATTAAATTCATTACCGATTCAGTTACAGCAGTATGCTCATACAATACTGACGACGATTGATGTAACACGAGCTTTTGTACCCAACACATCGGTTCCATCCCATCTTCAGCTTCTCTAATAGTTTCTAGCCATGCATCAACTGTAGCATGTTCGAATAAAGATTGTGATTGTTCATCTATATTTTTTAAATGGAGTTCAACAACAGAAGCCCCATACTCTTGACGATTAAGCATCAGTGCTTCTTCACATTTTTTTAGGAGTTCATTTGCATGAAACACATTCGTACAATCCACCTCTACCACGTTATAAACAACAGCAGATGTCGGAACAAATTCCAAATCAGTAGAGGTTTGTGACAAGGTCACGTCATAGAAGCCCTTGATCCCCTGCTCTTTCCGATGTCGACTTTGAATATTGCCTGGATAAACAATCGGTGGATTTTGATGTAAAAATTGTCGTTTATGAATATGCCCTAAAGCCCAGTAATGATAGTTTTTTTCAAGAAGTTGATCTTTCGTGAACGGGGCATAAACAGCATGTGAGGTATCACTAGCTTCACTACCATGAAGCATACCTATATGAATAGCATGCTGGTCCTGTGCAACAGGATAACTATCAATCATTGATTTCGTTATATGACGGTCACTATAGCTGAAGCCATATATATTAACTTGCTGACCACGTATTTTTAATTGCACAACACTTGTTTCAGCTGGTAATTCATAAACGTTGCTCGGTAAAGCAAAGCGTGTCCAAGCACCATTTAAGTGATCGTGATTACCATAACTTAAAATGACCGGGATATTATGTTGAAAGAGTTTTTCCATAGCCTCTTGAAATCGTCTTTGTGCCTGCAAGCTACGATTTTCACCATCATATATATCACCGACAATCAGTAAAAAATCAGGTTTCTCCTGAATAGCTTTTTGAATAATTTTATCAAAAGCTTCAAAAGTACTTGTTCGAATCTTTTTGAAGTTTTGCTCAGGTAAACCAAATAAGCCCTTAAATGGACTATCTAAATGTAAATCCGCCATATGGAAAAAACGAATTGCTGACATCCAATCACCTCAATAAATAATCTATACTTTGTGATCATTCTTTCATCACTCGCAATGTAGTAATTAATTCAGTACATTGGGATTGCTACTTCAATAATTTACTAACTGCTATTTGTCTCATTTCTATTAATGAGACATTTGTGAATCACACCAAAACCGAATATTTGTTCTATTTTATCATACTTCACGCTAGATGAGAAATGTATTCAAAGAATGTTCATTTATAGTATTGCCTCGAATTTTACACAACTTTCATAATTTATCGAAATATCTACTAGTTTTATCGTGAAGTTTATAATTCTTCTATGTATAATAGATATATATTTAAGTAAAGGGTGGGGTTTGTATGGAGAATTATCGTTTTACAGCTTTTGAAAAAACTGGGGAAACATTATTTGATGAAACATGGACTTTCGAAAACGATGAGACTGCAAAAATCAACGGTCTACAACAAATCGAAGAAAAAGGTGTTGCAAACAAAACTCATCGCCTTGTGAACTCCTCAGGTAAATTAATTTTATTCCATGTCTAAAAATGGCTAGTAAAAGGCACGTAGCAAACTTTTCTACGCGCCTTTTATTTTTATCAATTATGCCTCGGCATATTTGCTTCTGGAATCGGCTTTGTGCTTAGGCCTGCAGATGTTTTTTGTGCGAAAGCGTAGCGGCAGCGGCAGATGTTTTTTGCGCGAAAGCGTAGCGGCAGCGGCAGATGTTTTTGAAAGCCTAGTGCAACGAAGCGACAGCACAGATAAATTGCCACAGGACGTGGCGTTCTTAGACTGAGTTCCTCTATTTCAGCGGGTGTTTGGACACCCACTGAAATGAGTTAAATTTATTTCCCTACAAATGCAGGTGCTCTTTTCTCTACAAACGCATGGATTCCCTCTAAATGATCGGCCGTTTTACGCATTGCTGCTTGCCCCGCTGCTTCCATCGATAAAATACTCTCTAATTGAGGTAAATTTTGAGCATGTAGAATTTTTTTAGTCGTAATCATCGATGCAATTGGAGAAGCAAGCATTTTTCCAACTAGTTGGTCAGTAATCGCAAAAACAGTCCCATCTGGTGCAACGTAGTCAATTAACCCTTCATCATGTGCTTCCGATGCAGTTAATACCTTGCCTTCCCAAATCATTTGTTTCGCTTTGACAGTACCCACACGTTCCTTCATAAAGAAATGACCGCCACCATCAGGGATAAGCCCTATACCTATGAAATTCATAGCGAGCTTACTATTTTCACATGCCACAACTATGTCAGCCCCTAACGCTAGACTAAAGCCTAATCCAGCTGATGCTCCATGAACTGCCGCAATGACGATCATCGGTAGCTGGTAATACGCTTTGACAATACGTGATAAATAAACCATTGCCTCATCAATATTTAGTGGCTTATTTGGATCTAACATCGCTTTAATATCGCCACCTGCAGAAAAGACTTTTCCTTCCCCGCGAATAACGAGAACTTGTATTTCTTGCTCTTGCTGTAGTGCTTCAAAGCATTCTGCTAGTTCACGCATCATCACATCGTCCATGGCATTCATAGCTTGTGGTCGATTTAAAGTTAATGTTGCACGTCGTTCTAATTTTTCTAATGTAATCGTTGAAAATTCCATCCTTACACCCCCAAATATGAATAGTCATTCACTATGTACTATTCGTGTTTTTTTAGAAAACTCCTTCTCACCTACGCAAAATAGCACTTGATATGCTATATTTAAGGACGAAATATTGATTTAAAGGTGGTTAATAATTGTGACACAGCAAGACTATCGTGTATTACTTTATTATAAATATATAGCTATTGAAGACCCTGTAGCATTCGCAGAGGAACATTTAGCAGTTTGTAAAGAAATCGGGCTTCTTGGTCGTATTTTAATTGGATATGAGGGCATTAATGGAACGGTTTCAGGTACAGTCGAGCAAACTGATGCATACATGAATCATATGAAGGCAGACCCTCGTTTTAGCGATATAATGTGGAAAATTGATGAAGCTGAAGGGCATACCTTTAAAAAAATGCATGTGCGCCCTCGAAAAGAGATTGTACATCTTGGTTTGAACAATGATATTAATCCTTTAGAAATAACAGGAGATTATTTATCTCCAAAGGAATTTATGGAGCGTATGCAGGAGGATAATACAGTAGTTATTGATGCACGTAATGATTATGAATTTGACCTTGGTCATTTCCGTGGTGCCGTACGTCCAGATATTGAAAACTTCCGTGACCTTCCTGATTGGATGGAAGCTCATAAAGAAGATTTTGATGGCAAGAAAATCTTAACTTACTGCACAGGTGGTATTCGCTGCGAAAAATTCTCTGGCTGGTTAAAACGTGAAGGCTATGGAGAAAGTGTTGGTCAGTTACACGGTGGAATTGCCACGTATGCCAAAGACCCTGAAGTAAAAGGTCAACTATGGGATGGTCAAATGTTTGTCTTCGATCGACGCCGTAGTGTACCGATTAACCAGGTTGAGCATGTGATTATCGGCAAGGATTTCTTCACTGGTGAACCGACAGAACGTTATACAAACTGCGCAAATCCTGAATGTCATAAATTAATGCTTTGCGAGGAAAAGCATGAGGCTTTCTATATGCGTAGCTGTTCAGACGAATGCCGCCGCGCAGAACGCAACTTCTTTGTTGAAGAGAATGGTTGGACAAAAGAGCAGATTGAGGAACAAATCGCTAAAATCGCGGAAGTTCAAAATTCCTCTTTATAAGAAAAGAGAGCATCATCCATTTTGTGGTGATGCTCTTTCATATTTTTTCGAGTTAATCTTCCTTGCCTGTAAAGGGTGAGTGATTGCGCGTTTACCTGAGCAGATATTTTGGGTACCCGAGCGATTTTCTAGGGGGCCCGATCACTTTCCCGGCTTACCTGAGCGATGTCCCACGGCACCCTAGCATTTCCCCTCACTAAGGCTTTCTAAATCCCGCCTTTAATTTGTCTTCATTTCCCTTTTGCCAAGTAACGCCCTACCTGTCGGCCACTAAATAAACAACCACCAACAAATGTCCCTTCTAAAGCACGGTAACCGTGTACACCGCCACCGCCAAAACCACTAACTTCCCCAGCTGCAAACAAACCTGGTACAGGCTGACCATCTATTCCTAACACAGCACCATTCAAATTAGTCTGTAAGCCTCCTAATGTTTTACGCGTTAAAATATTTAAACGTACCGCAATAAGTGGCCAATTTTGGGGATCTAATATTTTATGGGGCTTCGCAACACGCACAAATTTATCACCAACATAGTTTCTTGCACCATGAATAGCATTAACCTGTAAGTCCTTTGTAAATTTATTGTCCATTTCACGATCCCTTGCTAAAATTTGCTCTTTTATTTTGATAAAATCAAGAAGATCATTGCCAGCCAACTTGTTCATTCCTACAACTAACTCCTTTAAATCATTAGCAATAACAAAGTCCTCACCATGATTTTTAAATGCCTGAATTGGTCCTGGTGCTCCTGGCAAAACACGTTTCAGAACATCACTAATACTTTTGTTTGTTAAATCAGGATTTTGTTCAGAGCCTGATAATGCAAATTCTTTTTCAATAATTTTTTCAGTTAAAATAAACCACGAATAATCATAACCTGTTTTTTGAATTGCCTCTAATGTGCTTAACGTATCAAAACCAGGAAAATTTGGTGCTCCAAATCGATTGCCTTCTGCATCAAACCATAATGATGAAGGGCCAGGCAAAATTCGAATGCCATGATTTGGCCAAATAGGGTCCCAATTCTTCAAGCCTTCTGTATAATGCCACATGCGGTCTCGATTAACGATACGTCCCCCCGCATGCTCAGTTATTTCTAACATTCTGCCATCTACATAAGCAGGTACACCACTGACCATATTTTTAGGTGGTGTACCAAGTCGATCAGGCCAATTTTTTCTGATTAAATCAAAATTTGCACCTATCCCACCGCTCGCCACAATAACCGCTCCCGCTTCATAAGAAAATTCGCCAATGCCTAGCCTAGAGCTTTTTTCACCGCGAATTGCATAGCTTTGAGCTAAAACTGTTCCACTAATACCTGTAATCCTTCCATCTTGTTGAATAAACTCATCTACACGATGTCTTGGTTTAAAATCTATATATCCATCCTTTATGGCCTTTTTCACTTTTTCAGCAAAAGGCTTTACAATGCCTGGTCCAGTTCCCCAAACAATATGAAATCTAGGCACTGAATTTCCGTGGCCGCCTGCTAATGATCCTCCACGTTCTGCCCAACCGACGACTGGGAAAAACTTAATACCAATAGACTTTAACCAACTATATTTTTCACCAGCTGCAAAATCTACATATGCCTTGGCCCATTTATACGCCCACGAATCTTCATCCTCCAAGCGATCAAAACCAGCCGTTCCTTGCCAATCTTGCCATGCAAGCTCTTTACTATCCTTAATACCAAGCCTTCTTTGCTCGGGTGAATTCACTAAAAATATACCGCCAAAGGACCAGAATGCCTGTCCTCCCATTGAATTTTCAGGTTCTTGATCTACTAAAACAATTTTTTTCTTTGCATCCGCTAACTCACAGGCAGCTACTAATCCTGCCAGTCCTGCACCGACAATTGCTACATCATACATCATTCTATCCCCCCTAAAAATCAATCTATCATTACTTACATTCTTCTCTAATGGATCGTTTACCTTCTACACATTGTAAATTTGACAAAAATGTGACAAGAAAAAATTGTTCGCTTTCTTCCACTAAACAACGAAAGTTCGTATTTTTATTATCCATTTAATGCCAATCCATTCCCGTATAATTTTCGACCTTAAATATTTGTTGAATGCCCATGTAATCTGACTTAACATCTATCGGTAGCGCTTTCATTGTCCTTCCTGAAAAGACGAACAATACTTAATACAAAACACAACAATATTCGCATTTAGGTATTTTTTAGACTTTTAAAGTCTCGTTTTTTAATCTTTTTCAGAAATATTGTTGACAAAGGTGAACAATAGGGATTATGATGGTAACAAATTTAATCACACGGAAATATAACGACGGAGACATGCTAGTCGCAAGAAAATCCACAGAGAGCTGATGGTTGGTGTAAATCAGCGATTTCTACGATAATAGTTCCACTCCTGAATAGATAAGCCGAACACTCCCAAAGTAAGCTTATCCGTCACATGCACGTTACGCATATAGCTAAGACTGCAAGAAATCTTTCAAGCAGTGATTAAGGGTGGTACCGCGAACCAAAGTTTATTCAGCCTTTCGCCCCTTACAACACAATCTTTGTGTTTGTAAGGCGCGGAAGGCTTTTTATATTGTTCTTGAATCTAGAAAGGAGATTGTTTGTATGGTGTAAGATGTTTAGTTTTACAAAATTCAGACTGTTTCGTATATAAAGGCCACTAACATATTTTATTTAAAAGGAGCTAATTACAAATGACTACTGCAACAAAAACAATTAACGTATTTATCGCTGACCCACTAAGTGAAGATGGTATTTTCCCACTTCGACAAGAACAAGATTTAGACTTAAATATCATTGTTGATACTGGTCTTGCACCAGAAGAATTAATCGCAAAAATTGCGGATGTAGATGTTTTACTAGTACGTTCTCAAACAACGGTAACACGTGAAGTAATTGAAGCGGCTAAAAACTTAAAACTTATCGGACGTGCTGGAGTAGGTGTAGACAACATTGATCTAACTGCTGCAACTGAACATGGCATTATCGTCGTGAATGCACCAGACGGTAACACTAACTCTGCTGCTGAGCACACTATTGCAATGATGACTTCACTTGCTCGTCACATTCCACAAGCATTCAATACACTTAAAAATGGTAAATGGGATCGTAAATCTTATGTTGGCGTCGAGCTTAAAAATAAAACTCTAGGTGTTGTAGGCTTCGGCCGTATCGGTGTTGAAGTTGCTTATCGTGCAAAAGGTCAACGCATGAACGTTATGGCATACGATCCATTCCTAACAGATGAACGCGCTAAAGAGTTAGGGGTAACAAAATCAACAGTTGAAGAAATTTGTGCAGCTGCAGATTTCATTACAGTACACACGCCACTTCTTCCTGAAACACGCAACCTTATTAACAAAGAAAAATTCGCTATGATGAAAGATGGCGTGCGTATTATTAACTGTGCACGTGGCGGTATTATCAATGAGGACGATTTATACGATGCAATCGTAGAAGGTAAAGTAGCGGGTGCTGCTCTTGACGTATTCGTATCTGAGCCAGCAACAGATCACAAGCTACTTACTTTACCACAAGTAATCGCAACACCTCACTTAGGTGCATCTACAATTGAAGCACAAGAGTCTGTAGCTGTTGACGTTTCAAACGACATCATTAAATTCTATAAAACAGGTACTGTAACTAACCCAGTGAACATGCCATCTATTCCAAAAGAGTTACTAGCACAAGTCGAGCCTTTCTTTGAATTAGCTGAAAAACTAGGTTCATTCTTATCTCAACTTACAACTGAGCCTGTAAAAGAAATCAACTTATCTTATGCTGGTGAAGTAGCAAATTATGATGTACGTCCATTAACGTCAAATGCGTTAAAAGGCTTATTGGCTAAAAACCACGGCAATCATGTGAATGACGTAAATGCTCGCTACCTATCTGAACGTATCGGTATGAAAATTAATGAGCACAAAACAACAACTGCTAAAGGCTTCACTAGCTTAATTACGATTGAAATTAAAACAGTGAACGAAACACATACAGTTGCTGGTACATTACTAAATGGTTTAGGTGCACGTATTGTTAAAGTAGAAGACTATGTTGTTGACGTTATTCCACAAGGTCACCTTCTTTACATTAAAAATACTGACAAACCAGGTGCGATCGGCCGCGTAGCAACAAAGCTAGCAGAAAAAGATGTAAACATTGCAACAATGCAAGTTGGTCGTGCACAAGTTGGCGGTACAGCTGTCATGATGCTAACAATCGACAATGCTGTAACAGAAGAAGATTTAACATTCGTTGCACAGCTTGAAAATATTGATGAAGTAAGAGCGATTAACCTATAATATAGTGGTTTATAAGCAGGGAGTATTTGTACTCTCTGCTTTTTTATTTTTGGAGATTATCATCTTAACGTAGGGATGATTTCCGTTCCGACTGGGCGCTTTGCCGCTGACGCTTCGCTTTCGCGCAGATAAAACATTTGTTGTTGCTGTCGCTACGCTTTCGCACAGAGCAAAGCTTCCTGGGGGCGTCCGATGAGCCACTTCACTCGCGTTGCTCGCTCCAGGGTCTCGGGCCAACAGATGTTTTTTGCGCGAAAGCGTAGTGTTAACGTAGCGGCAGCAGCACCGATGTTGGTCACGAAGGCGTTATCACAGGACGTGATGCTTTTAGCCTTCGTTCCTCTATATCGCTGAACCCCAAGGAGTCGCCCAGCCTCCACTCCAATCAACTTATATACATAGTATACGTTTCAACAATGTCATACCTAATTTTTAATGAGGAGCTTTTTTTTGGTAAAATGATACTTTTCAGAAAGTCACTCGTCTCTAAGAGAAAGGAGGTGCACATTTTGACGATTGAAGAGCTGTTTTACTTACATAATCAAACCATTTTTAAATACTTATATTACTTACTCAATGATGAGAAATTAGCGGAGGATTTCACACAGGAGACATTTGCCCGCTATTTAAAATATCAGCAGACAATCAAAGAAGGCGCAGAGCTCGCTTGGCTTAGGAGTACTGCACGTAATCTAGCCTACGATCATTACCGCCGAAAAAGGCTTATTCAATTTGTACCGTTTTTAAACGACCATGAAGAGCTTGAACCAACTTCACCACATCAATGGCTCATCCAGCAAGAAGATGCAAAGACGCTTTATCTTGCCATTAGTAGACTTAAGCTTACCTATCGAGATGTCATTATTTTACGTAAAATCGAGGGTTTATCCATTCAGGAAACTTGTGATGTACTTGGTTGGAATGAAGGCAAGGTCAAAAACACATTAAAACGTGCACTTGTTGCATTAAAAAAGCAACTTGGAGGTGAATTTGATGAAGAACAATGAGGAATCCTGGCAACATTTACGCGACCTCAAATTAACTAAGCAGCAGCAGGAAAAAATACTGCACAATATTACTACACCTACTACAATAGAAAAAACACCAATTAAAAAGTCTTGGAAAATGCCAGCTGTGTCTTTGCTATTTATCATAGTTCTTTCTATTTTAATTTTGTCCATTATCCAAGGGCCAGCCACCTCTCCACTGACAACAGATACAAACAAAACAATTGCAGAAGTCTATGTACACAATAATGAAAACAAAGAAACGTTCATCGCAAAAGCTTCATGCCTTTATGTACCTCAAGAATGCTATACAAATAAGCAACTTTTAAGTCAGCTACAAGAACAAATGGAACATGCACCTTCAGTTTCATTAACCGCTCAGCAGTGGGAAGCTAACAGTAACTCACCTCATGATGTGTTGATTGTCTATTCTGATGGTACTCATGAGAAATGGAAGGTGCTTAATAATGATATTTTCTTTAATGTCGTAACAGAACAAGCAATTCAATTCGATAATGCATTTAATTCACTAATGTATTACTTTGATGATAAACAATTAACCAAGCTCATTTTTATGTATATCTTTATATCACTTAGTCATGTAACACTATGGCTTGCAAAAAAAAGAATGCCTCATATTGAGCGACGTTTTTTTGCGGCTACAGTTGAACATGCTATCGCCAACGCTATCATGTTAGTCTTGTTTGCAGGTATTTTATACGCAATTTATTTACTGATGCATTCCATACACGCTACGATTATATACAGCTTATTTACGCTCTACTCTATTATGCAAATTTATTATCGTAAAAAAGCAGGCGAGCCCCGAGGTTACCTAGTAGCAAGTGCCGTTGTTCAACTATGTATTGCAATAGCTTTTTCATTGCTATATCTTACAAAATATATACACCTTTAATATATATTTCGATAAACTTCAAGAGACAAAAAAATGTACTGATTCTTTGATGAATCAGTACATTTTTACTTACAGCTTATTCACAAGTTCTAATAATGTAGTTAAAGAATCAACTTCATATGTTGGAGTGACAACGCCATTTGGTACATTGTTTTCACGATTAATCCAAACGTTGCGCATACCAACACGGGATGAGCCTAAAATATCAGTATTTAAGTTATCTCCAACCATGATTGCATCGTCTGCTGTAATACCTGCTTTCTCCATTACATGCTCGAAAATAGAGGCATCTGGTTTCCCTTTACCAAAGTCCCCAGAGATAATAATATGATCAAAATATGGCGCGATTTCTGGTGTAATTTCTAGCTTTAAATTTTGTAAACTTGGTGCTCCGTTTGTTAGTAATACGAGTTGATACTTTCCTTTCAGCTTATCTAGCACATCAAAAGTATCTTCATATAAGAATGGAGACACTTTACGCTCTGCCACAAAGCACTCCCCTAGCTCCGCCCCTAGTTGTGCATCCTCAATACCAAGAGCTGCTAAGCCTTTTGTCCATGCTTCTGTACGATAGCCTGGTACGATATTTTTCATCTTTTGGAAAGAATCTGTTGGATCGTCGAATGTTCCCCAAAGTCCTTCGAATGGGTTAATGCCGATTAACACCGTATAATCATATGTTTCATAGCCTTCGTAAAGTGCACGTGCTTCTTTACGCACAGATTCCTCTAGCTCAGCCGGATTTACATTATGTATTGTTGCTGCATATTCACACGTTTTCTCAAATGCTGTTTTGACGGATTTTTTATCCCATAATAGTGTATCATCTAAATCAAAAATAATTGTGTTAATTGACATTGTGTCAGCTCCTAGCTTCCTATTAGTATAATTATTTTAGCATATATTCAAAATATTTAGCATAGCGTTTTAGGCATTTTCGCGCTCGAGTTGGCCCGTCAAAAAATAGACTCATCACCATCTTCTAGTGATGAGTCTATTCTTCATTCTGAAGCTATTGATTTTTCCTTCGCAATCTATCCATTAAGCTTTGTATTTCGACCTTTTTCTGCTCAGTCTCTTCTTTTAATATTTCAATTTGATAGATACCGTCAATTTCTTCAATTAGCACGCGGTCGCCAACCTGTACTGGTTTATTCATGGCAGACTGTAAAATAATTAGCTGTTCCTCTTCCTCTGGGTACTTCAAAAAAACTGCATATCCGTCTTCAATACGGTCTAAGGTGTATTTAGTCGAGCTCACTAACAATATCCCCTTTCGCATTACGTAATTGCGCAGCATCCCCATCATTCAGCCATATCTGTTTCTTTGTCCACTTTAAATAATTTTGACCCTCTCGTGCATTTGAGCCACTTGTAACATAAATTGTTTTCCCTGGCTGCAATGTCACATTTGGAAAGTTAAAAACTTGATACCCTTCAACCGATATAAGCTGCCAATCTTTTAAGGACACTGCTTCATTACCATTATTTTTAATGCCTACAATTTCTTCGATTAAGTCCTTACTAACAATCTCAACACTTGCACTAGTTGTTTTTGGTGTTGAGACATTCGCACTAGTTGCTTTTGGTGTTGAGACATTTGTTCCTGACATTTCTTTCGAATTCACGTCATAGTTTACCCCATCTGTTGATACGATAACAGTCCCCGCTTCTGCAGTTGCGTAAATTTTACTACCAATTGCTTGTAAACGGTCAACTACTTCAGCATGAGGATGACCATACTTATTCCCCTCTCCATAGCTTAAAATTGTTACCTCAGGATGCACTGCTTGAATGAACTCCGTAGAGCTACTCGTGTTAGAGCCATGATGACCTGCCTTTAAGATTGTTGCTTTCACATCGTCCTGCATCATCTCTTTTTCTAACGCTATTCCCGCGTCGGCTGTTAATAAAAATGATACATTGCCATAAGTAATTTTTAAGACAATAGAAGCATCATTATTATCTGTTGCATTTTCATTGGCGTTTAATACCTTCACATTAATATCATCATCAAACGCTATACGGTCGCCTGTTTTGGGAACATTATAAGGAATATTCTTCGTATCAATAAGTGTCAGCATCTCTTCAAAGGTTTGAGATGTATGTACCTTCCCTGAATCATAAAATTGTCCGATATCTATCGAATTTAACACAGGAATCAAACCACCAATATGGTCTGCATCAGGATGGGTAGCGACCACTATATCGAGCTTGTTCACGCCAAGCTCCTTCAAATAAGAAACAACCTTTTGACCAGCTCCTTTAACGCCTCCATCAACAAGCATTGTTTTACCATTTGGCGATTCAATAAAAATCGAATCTCCTTGTCCTACATCAATAAAATGTACGCGCATTTCATGTCCTGCAGTGACGGATACTTTCTCCTTATTTAAGGTCTCCGTACAGCCTGCTAATAAAAAAATACAAAGGAGCACTACTATTAATTTTTTCATTTACTAACTTCCTTTCTATTTTTCTATTATACAAAAAAGAGAGCTAGCCATGGGCTGCTCTCTATCGTTACCTGTCATTGTTCCGGCATTAACCCTTCCCCATTTGTACGTAAGACTCAAAGATTCTCTTTGTTTTCATGCGAATAAAATAATAAGGTTCTTGCATTGCCTGTTGGACACTAATATTTTCATCTACTAATGATTCAACAACAGTAAAGTATTTGAGTAATTCAGGTTTATCATTTTCTTCTATTGCCCCTGACAATAAGATAGCCTGTACATTCACCGATGTTGCAGCCTCCGCTACCCCCAATGGTGCTTTCCCATGTAATGTTTGACGATCCGATTTCCCTTCACCTGTCATAACAAATCCGGCACCTTCTAAATGCTTTTTTAACTGTATTGCATTCATCACAATCTCGATACCTGCATGAAAACTGCCGTTTAAAAAGGCTATTAATGCGCCTCCCATTCCACCTGCAGCGCCTGCCCCTTTGTAGTCGTGCAGTCGGATGTCAAATTGCTTATCAACAATATCTGCAAATTGCTTTAAGCAGCTATCAAAATAAGCAATTTGATGTTCTTTTACACCTTTTTGAGGTCCAAAAATAGCTGTTGCCCCACGCTCTCCAATCAATGGATTATCAACATCACAGGCAATAATAAATTTTGCTTCAAGCAATCTGGGATCTAGCTGACTAACATCAATTAAAGCTAAATCTAAAAGTGCCGAAACTCCATCAGCAATTAAAGTGCCGTCTTCTTTTTTCAATTGCAGTCCAAGTGCCTTTAACATGCCAATACCAGCATCATTTGTAGCACTACCGCCAATTCCGATAATAAATTTCCTAAACCCTTCATCAAGAGCAGCCTTGATTAGCTGGCCCGTCCCATACGTCGATGCACGCTCAGGATTTTTTTCCTTCTCCTGTAACAGCATAATACCGGATGCCTGAGCCATTTCAATAACGCATGTTTCATTATCATCGAGAACACCATATTTCGCTTCAATTACTCTCCCTAATGGGTCAAGCACATGTTGTGAAATATATCGACCGTTTGTTGAGGCAATAAGGGATTCTAGTGTTCCTTCTCCACCGTCTGCTACTGGTAAAATGACTGTTTCAATCGATGGATCAACATCCAAGATACCTGCTTGCATTGCACTAGCCACATCGATGGACGACAAAGTCCCCTTATAGGAGTCTGGACTAATAACGACTTTCATGTTTTACCTCCACTCATTTATGTTAGGTACTTACAATCATTATAGTTCAGACTAACAACATTCCTGAGATTTTATCGGAATGATTTTTAATTTTATCGGAACATTATCGCGATTTATCGGAATAAAAGAGGCAATCTGAACATCACGTCAGATTGCCATCATTTTTTATGCCTTATATAATTCGTCTAAAAACTCGATTTTTTTACCGATTGCCTCTTCAAACGTCATGATGTAGGCGGCTGGATCCTTTGGATTATGGAACTGTGTAATCTTCCCTGTTTCAGGATGAACAAATTTAGAGGATGCTCCACAGCCAATCCCTAAAATTGTCTGCACTTCTTCCATTATGACAATGTTATAGATGCTTTCTTCGCCCGCTTTACTATAGCCAACATTTTCTAAATTACCTAAAATATTTTTTTGACGATATAAATAGTATGGTACATAATCATTTTCCTTCGTCCATACTTGTGCCATATGCATCATTTGTGCAACAGTATCACGGTCTGCTACCTTGTACTTATCCTTATTACGTGTCATTTCCGATGCACGCTTAAATGATAATGTGTGTACAGTTAGCGATTCTGGCTGCATTTTTCCAGATTCCTCTAATGAATGTTGGAACTCCTCAATTCCTTCATTCGGTAAACCAATAATTAAATCCATATTAATGTTATTCATGCCTGATTCACGCGCTAACCAAAACTTATCAATTGTTTCTTGTACTGTATGATGACGACCAATCGCTTTAAGTGTTTCATCTGTATATGATTGTGGATTAACACTTATTCGGTCAATGCCCCATTTTTTTAACACTTCTAGTTTTTCAGGCGTAATCGTATCAGGTCTGCCCGCTTCGACAGTTACTTCACGGATTGTTTCAGGATGCGGGAAGGATTCATGCATCGTCTGATAGAGTGCATCCATTTCATGTGCCTCGATAGATGTCGGTGTACCGCCACCCCAATAAATGGACGTGATTTTCATATTATTTTCCTTCAGCCATTTCCCCATTTCACGTAATTCAATATGCAGTCCATCTAAAAATGTAGCAACACGCCCTTGTTTTCGATTGCTGCCAATCGCATATGCTGGGAACGTGCAATAAGCACATTTAGTCGGGCAAAAAGGAATACCTATATAAATACTTATTTCTTTACCGATTTCATCTATATCAGGAATCGTCACTAATTGACGAGCCACTATTTCTTTTAGTAGTGCTACCTTTTCTTCTGACAGACGGAAATCACGAATAAGAATATCTGCAATTTCTTCCTCACTCTTCCCAGCCTTCCGGAATTTATGGTAAAGCTTAGTTGGACGCACACCCGTTAAAATTCCCCATTGCTGATGCATTCCAGTATGTTGTTCTAGCACATCTAAAAAAACGTGAGACAAAGCACGCTTCATACGAATATTTAACTCACGTCCTTCAGCCCCAGATTCGTATTGAATACGGTAATCATCCGTATAACGCTTACCGTCTACCTCTAGAACAGCTTTTGTAGATATTGAGAAATCATCCCCAACCTTATATTCGAATGACACTGTCATATCTGTTCCTTCAGACTCTACTTTTAACTTGGAATCCTCATAAAATAAATTCGCAATATGATTTAATACACGAATCCAATCCTCAGGATATTTTTGATCTATATGAATGATTTTCATTGTCTTCGCTCTTTTCTCTCAAAAATTACAGCACCAATAGTTTAACAAATTTTTATAACGTTAAGCAAAGCCGCAAATAATAACAGAACATTCTGTCTATTGATACAAAAAATCCATTTTGAAAAAATTTATCAAAATGGATTCTAATCTTTTAATTTTCTATAGCCACGTTTGTTTTGAAATTTTCTTCTTTTAGTTTAAGAATTCCCCTTAATTCCGTGCTTACTTTTTCCAAGCTTTCCATATCGGGTATAAAATAAGACACTTTGTCGATATACTGATCTTCTCCTTTTATTTCTATCGTTTTCGTAGATATGCTTTCGGAATTCAAATATTGCTTTTGGAGTGCGTAGATTTCATTAGCGTTTAAATCTGTTTCTACGTTTTTCCCTAAAATATCTGCAATTTGACCAATTTTAAATATTGTATTCGTGGATTTTGCTTGATTAATTGTTGCAGTCAAAAATTGTCTTTGTCTCTCTTCGCGTGAGTATGAAGCATTCACAGGTCTGTATCTCATCCTTACAAATGCAAGTGCCTCTTCCCCGTTTAAATGCGACTCTCCTTTATGAAAGTCTATCCGTTTTTTATCGTAAATATTATCTTCCCAAAAATCCTCTTTTACATCTACTGTTACTCCACCTAAAGCATCGACAATATCTCTAAAGCCATCAAAGTTTACCGCAATAAAGTTATCTATCGGTATATTAAGGAATTTTTCAACTGTCTCTAATTGAAGTTTAATTGCTCCATAGCCTGTAATCGATCCATAATTATAAGCAGCATTGATTTTATGTATACCTGTATATTCCCCTGCATTTTCTATTTTCACTCTGGCATCTCGAGGTACTGTAATTAAGCTAATTTCAGATGTAGCCGGGTCTAAAGTAATGACCATTTGAGTGTCTGCTCGACCATTCTCTGCCTGACTAGAGTAATTTTCAACACCTAATAATAGAATTGAGATCGGATCTTTTTTAATTGATACATTCTCTTCCCTAAGATTTGATTTATTTCCTTCTCTATTTAAATCGATCTTTGAACTATCATAGGCATTTTTAAACTTAACAAACGCATAAGCTCCATAACTAGTTACGGTTAATAATAAAATTACAATTACTAGTAAGGTTATTTTTATTATTTTATTTTTAGGTTTCGCTTTATTAGAGTTTCTTGATTTTCTTTCCATATAGAATCCTCTCTTCTGTTTGAATTCCTAAAGTAAAGCCATTCTCTTCATTGATTAAGACGCTGTTTGTTCTCTCAAGTTTCCTACAATAACTATACTTGGTAATAAAATTAAAAAATCCCTATAAAGGTAAACCTACCTTTACAGGGATTTTTTGAATTATTTTAAGTATTCCTCTACAAATTCAACTGGTACATATGTTTTATTACCTTCAAACAAAGCAGGCGCTGCATGAAGTGGGCGTAATGCTTTGTTATAACCAAACATTTTTTCTCCACGAGTAATTGTGAAAGATAAATTACCTTTTGATACAATTGCACCTTTACCTGTTGACTCCACTTTATAGCCAAGCTTTTCGGCAATCAAACGCAATGGAACCATCTTTGTTCCATCGACTTCATAATAATCTGTCGCGATTATTTCTGCTATCTCTGCATCTACAGTATTTTCTGTTATATTTCCTGATTCATCATCAAGGACAATTACTTTCGAAGGTGTTGTTTGAGCTGGGATACTTTTTGTTGAAGCTGTATAGAAAACAACTAAGTTCTTCTCTGCTAAATCTTTAGCTGCAACTTTCTCTCCCATCGTATTTAAAAGCTCTGTGTTTTCACCGATGCTTAATTTTAACATATCATACGTATTGGTTAAGTTTTCGAAGAAGTAATCAACTTCAACAAATCCAGCTTCCTTAGTTTCAACAATGACAACATCAGGATTGAATTGTGGTGGATAAATTAATTTTTGTGGCTTGTTTGCAAATGTATAAGCTACTATTTTATCGCCTTCTTTAAGTTCCACTTTTTTACCTGTATTATCGAAAACAAGTGTATCATTTGTTATTTCTAAAGTGTTTGTTTGATCGCCATCTTTTACTGTGAAATATGTAATGTTTTCACCAGAATTGACTTTTTCAACTGTTCCATAAGTAGTATTGAAAATGTGAATAGGATCAATTTGAATTTGTGGTTGTTCTGCCTCTTTCGGATTCTCATTTGCTGAAGCGACTGGTATTACTACACTTCCAAATAATAATGCTGTCATTGCTGCAGGTGCAAATTTTTTCATGTTCATAAAATCTCTCCTTATTATTAGGTTCATAGTAGTAGTAGTTTTAGAATGGTAAAAGTTTCATTAAAAATGGAGAAATTATGATAATAACCGTTTTTTTAGTCAATATCTATTATAATTAGCAATAAAGAATGGAATAATTGGCCTATCGTCAAAGCGTAGAGTTGATTTCTGTTCCTTTTTAACAAATTTCGTCTCCGGCTTTTGGTGATGAATCACTAATTTTATGGAGAAGTAAGGAGATATTATGTTAAAAAATGGATAATTCCACTATTCTTTCTAAGTTGTTTGTTATTTGCTTGTGAGAATCAATCATCAAAAGAACCTGATGTTTCTAACGAGTCAACAAAGAATGACAAATTACCTTATACGACAGAAGAGTGGAAGCAACAGGCTTTAGATAGTACATGGTACAAAAACTTAACAATCCCAAGTGAAGAAGTATTTGTAGAAATGATTGACTTTGAAGGAGATGAAGTACCAGAACTCTTCATTAGTTATAGCGGTACTAATTACGGTTATATAATCGGTCATTATAATAAGAACAACGAAGCTTGGGAACAATGGAATTCTCAACAATATGAAACGACAATTCATGGAGATATCCGTTTTAAAGGTATCTTCGAGGACGAAGACAAAAAAGATATTGCATTAATAATCAATTTTGAGGCTGGTGCTTCAGGCAATTTAGAAGTTCTCCATCTACTTAAAATAGCAGACGATGGTAGTAACATTATTAGCGGACAATCCTATAGGCTCTATGAGGATAGTGAGTTAAAAGTAGATACCTCTAAAAACACCTTTACTATTCAAACAGGTGATTTTTTAGAGCGTTTTACACTTCGTGACCATGCTATAACTAGTGAAAATAGTACAACAAACTTATATTCTGGGTTGCCAATCATTCAAAATTCAAAACTGCTAAAATTGTTAAATCATGATTTCTTTAATACTGATATTATTTTTGGTGATACATATCCGATCGCTAAGGGGAAAGCCGGCTTGCCGAAAGGGGAGGATTATTATGAGGGGGGTCTTTGTTCTTTTTATGATAATTACTTTTTCTGTCTAGCTGAGGAAGAGATACCTGTTAGTCATTATTATCTTTCAAATTTCAAAAATGTTACAAAAGAATCATTAGAGGAAGTCATAGGTCAAGCTATTCAAATTTCTTCCTATGAGAGATATGAAGATCCTGATGATATCGTATATTATGCAAATTTTGAATTTGATAATGTTTATTTCCAAGCTGAATTTAATCATGATCAAAGTAAGGCTGAGCTAACTAGTCTTGCATTGGGGATTAATGCTTTAGAATAGTTAAAAACCACCTTGTCATTGAACTGCGCCCAATTGTTAGACACACCATCTAACAATTGAGTGTGCATTTCAAAATACTGGTGGTTCTCTTTTGGAGTTTCTAATATCTACTCCTTTACAATTTCCTTTAAACCTGTAATATCGATACCATTTAATGCTTGAGTTGCAAGGCGGTCGGCTTCAGAATTTTCTTTACGTGCTATCAGCTTGTACTCTGGTTGGATACTGAGTTCCTCTAGCTTTGCATCAATTTTATCTGCCCAGCTAGATAAATTCTTTTCAAGTGCTGGCCATTCCCCACTCAATTGATTGATAACAACTTGGGAATCACCAGTGAAACAAACTGGCAAATGGTGCACATTCATTAGCTCAAGCTCAACTAACCCCAAATAAAGTGCTGCGTATTCTGCCTCATTGTTGGATTTAAGCTCTGAAGAAAAAGAATTTTGTCTTAATCGATATGGCTTACCATTTTGCTCATAATAAATCGCACAGCCTAGCCCCGATTGATTTGTTGCACGATCAAAGCCCCCATCAAAATAGACTGTAATATTGTGTGGTTCAGTGTCAATTTCCTTTAAATATGCCTTGAGTTCCTTTAAAGACCAATTTGTATCCTGTCGATCGACACAATGCAGTGATTTTACTCTCCCTGTTCGCTCCATGTCCTCCGCAAGTAGTAATGCTTGAGCTGCAGGCATTTCTTCTGAACGTAAAACAGTTTCTGCACCCTTTTGCGCTTTATAGGTCCATTCAATGATTACATGCATAGTATAACCTCCAATGATATTGAGCCATAAAATGAAAACGTGCTCCGGCTTGCGGAAACACGTTTTTCTTCTTACTTGTTATATGTGCAACTATTAGTATTTTTATGCCTAAAAAAGCGGTTTGATCAGATTGATGATAGCATCTGTTTCTCATTGCGACGCTAAAACATGTTGTTCAGCTGGGATGTTGAGCTTTGCCGCTAAATCATGCTTTTCCGCCCTTGAATTCTACTGTTAAAATTCTTCATATAATGCTTGAATAGGTTTTATTAAAATGCGGTTTACTTCTTCAATGATCTTGCTTACATTCATTTCTGCCTCAAGCATTGCAGAAATTTTTGCATTTTGCTGTGCAAGCTGTGCCGCTTTTTGTGCGTATACAAGCTCATCTTCCAATATATCTTCGCCATTTAATTGCTTTTGCTGTAGGTCAATTTGAACCTTACGGAAATTTTTGAATAGATTTAATGCCTCTTCATCTTCCTTAACCACTGTCACTGCTTCATTTAACGCTTCAAATTCAGGTGTTTTACGAAAAGTTGCCTCTAACGCATTAATTTCATTGTAAATATTAATCATAAACATAATTCTCCTTTTTAAATAAAGTAAACAATTAACCCTTGCACAATCCCAATCAATCCACCTAGAACTGCACCAAGTACTGTAATCATTTTAAACTCACGCTTTGAAATACCTAGTACAAGCTCCTCTAATTTCGATACAGGGAAAGAATCAACCTGCTCACGTACTACTTCTTGTAAATTTAAGCGTTTCAACACATCTTCTAATTTATCTTCAGCTTTTACAAAAGCTTTTTCAATTGCTTGTGGGATTACTGTTTCCTTCATCCATGAATTACCTTCTGGCCAGTAATGCGAAATAGGATAATTCAAGCGCTCTTCAACTGCTAATTGTTCTTTTACGTAAGTTTGCAATTTCGATAATATTTGTTCAAAACGAATATCCTTTAAGAAATCCATTGCTGGGCGATCTTTTAATTTTTCCAATTCCTGAGTAAAAATTTTCGTTAGTAATGTTGACGTTCCTGGTGCCTGTAAAAGTTTCACAAGTTCACGTTGAACTTTTGCTACGAGCGACGAAGAATCACCTAAAAACATATTAATCATTCCACCAAGTGATCCTTTTGACGATAGGAAGTCATCGATCATCGCCTTAATTGTCAGTTCGCCCTCAGGTGATAAAAAATAATCTTCACCCTTTTCTAAAATATGATCAACCGCTACTGGTATCTTTGCATCAATAGTATTTTGAATATCTGCTGATAATAGTGTACGAATTGATTTCGTTGATAGTGTATTCTTAACTGATTCAAATTGTCCCTCAACAATTGCTTCTACCTTCTGTTCAATTGTTGCTGGCATATTGGAAAACCCAGCTAATGATAGCCAATCTTGAATTGTTTTATCATTTGTAAAAATCGTTTCTTCTACCTTCGTTTGTACAAACTGTTCAACCTTTTCCTGAATATCCTTTGAGAAAAATTTCTTTCTAAAAGTTTCAGGTGTTAATAAATAATTCACAACCGTTAGCCCAAGTTGCTTTGCTAATTCGTCACGTCTTTTTGGAATAAGACCTGGTGTAAAAGGCACACGCCAATTTTTAATATATATAGCATTATGTGGTCGGAAAAGCATTTTAATCGCTAGGTGATTCGTTACACCACCGATTGCAGCACCGATAACGGCCATAAATATTAGTGTCACTAGAAAATTATCCATTCGTATCCTCTCATTTCAATTGTATTCTCTATTGGCGTATTTTGTCGCCTGCTGCACTAATTATAGCAGAGCAATGTTTTTCTACGAAAGAAATACCCTCTATTTAGTAAATTAATTAACTATTTTTATCCATCTTTATTAATTTGAAGGTGTTGATTTCCGCTATTTATCAAAAATCATGCTACGTATTAAGTTGATTGGGGTGGAGGCTACTCGGGGATCAGCAATAGAGGAACGAAGGCTAAAACCATCACGTCCTGTGATAACGCCTTCGTGACCAACATCGTGTTGGCCCGAGTCCCTGCAGCGCAGCTGGATGTTTTCTTTGCGAAAGCGTAGTGCTAATATAGCGGCAGCAACAATGTTTTTTCTGTGCGAAAGCGAAGCGGCAGCAACAATGTTTTTTCTGTGCGAAAGCGAAGCGTCAGCGGCAAATGTTTTATCTGCGCGAAAGCGAAGCGTCAGCGGCAAATGTTTTATCTGTGCGAAAGCGAGGCGACAGCCACAATGTTTTATCTGTGCGAAAGCGAAGCGTCAGCCACAACAAAAGTGGCTTATCGGATGCCCCAGAGAATGCGCCCGGTCAGAACGGAAATCAACCACACGTTATTATTATGTCTTAGCATATACAACGCTACTCACTAAGTGTTCGTAAAGAGAATAGTTGCAAAATTACCACTATCCTTGAATAATATTAACTACATATATAAGAAATGGGGTTTGGTTATGATTCAGCATTTTAGCTTTAAGCCTTTATTTGAAAATTCGCAGCTTCCAGGTTGGTCTATTTCGTTCTTTTATCAACGTGAACGTTATTCTGCGGAGTACTTAAAAGATGGCGTTATACAATGGAATGGACCTATTCCTCCAGACGAAGAGGATGTAAAAAAAATGATTCATGAGCTTATGTTGTACCATGTTTACGACTGATCAATTTCACCTTAATAAAGATAAAAGTAGTATTTTCCTGTGCCAACATTGCATAAAAGCACCTATTTTTTACTAATTTTAGCACTGCTATTATCTTAATATTGTTTATGTATATTGAAATTCCCTTATTTTTCTTATACATTTATGTTATCAAGTATTAAATGTTTTTTATGCAGGAGGCTATTTCAATGAGTAAAGTCACTCTTTCTGATGACTTAAACAGTTATAATTCAAAAGTATTAATTCGTGCAAAAGTAAAAGAAGTTTTTTCCGAATTTTCCGCTAAAATTTTCGAGTTAGCGAATGAGGCTGAAGCGATTGATAGTAAAAAATTTGAGGCTCTTTCTGGCTTTAAAAGTGATTTCTACAATGAATACTGCAGTCAATTAAAAGGATTTTTCAATTCATCTACTAGTACTTTCGGAAAAAGGTCTGTAAAAAATATATATTTAACGTATAAGGGCAAAAATTATATTTTTACACAGCAAGGCATAACAGAAAAAGCACCTGTTACAATTGCACTTTACTCAGGTGAAATACCGTTTAAAGAAACGCTTCACGATGTGGAAAAAGCGTGCTTAAAATTACGTTTTCAACAACAATAAATAATTAGAACAGAAGGAGCCTTCTCATACAAATGAAAATGGCTCCTTTTTTGTTAAAAAAATATATTGTTAGCTTTCGCTAAAAAAGCAATACTATGACACCATCTATTTTACTTTCAACACAACAAAAGAGCCAACCCATATGAATGAGACGGCTCCTTTTTGTTGCTATTAAAAATAATTCATTTAAAAAAATCCGCAAGTATAGCTCTCTTGAGATTTTTGACGTGTCGTTTTATATGAGATGTAAATGCTTCTTTCTCTAAATAAACTATCTTCTTTGCTACATTTAAAGTTAGCATACAAAATTTCTATTTTCAATCTTTTGGTGTTTGAAATTACTTTTATTTTTTCAATTTACGGTGTCAAAATCAAATCAATTATGCCTCTGCATAATTGTAGCTGTCGCTACAGATAAACAATGCGTCTGGAATCGGCTTTGGGCTAATAGATTTTTTTGTGCGAAAGCGAAGTGACAGCAACATCAGATATTTTTGCAGATAAATTGCCACAGGACATGGCACTCTTAGACTGAGTTCCTCTATTTCAGCGGATGTTTGGACATCCGCTGAAATAAGTTAAAAAAATTGTTGTCAATATTTGTGTTTTGCAAGTAAATATTTTATGATTAAATCATTCAACAATTTTTTAAAATCATAGGAGGTGTACACTTTGTTTACCTCCCTCATTCGGGCGGGGACAAAGGAATTATTTGGACGGAGACATAATGGAAATAACCATAAGGTTGGCGGCATTTGCCCTACTAATAATAATGACAGGATTTTTCGTTGCAACCGAATTTGCAATCGTTAAAGTAAGATCCACACGAATTGATCAATTGCTTGCCGAAGGGAATAAAAAAGCAAAAAATGCAAAACGTGTAATTTCAGATTTAGATGAATACTTATCTGCATGTCAATTAGGTATTACGATCACTGCTTTAGGTCTAGGTTGGCTTGGTGAACCTACATTTAAGATTATTTTGAATCCAGTGTTTGAATTTCTAAATTTGAGTGAAAATTTTACTACGGTCCTTTCATTTATACTTGCATTCTCAATTGTAACGTTTATGCATGTAGTTATAGGGGAATTGGCGCCAAAAACACTTGCCATCCAAAAAGCAGAATTTGTAACATTAAATCTTTCTGGCCCATTAATTTTATTCCACAACATTACGTATCCAATCATTAAGCTGTTAAACGGATCTGCACGTGGCTTAACTGGCCTTTTCGGCTTAAAAATGATGTCAGAATCAGAAGTAGCCCATACTGAGGAAGAGTTACGTATGATTTTGTCGGATAGTTTAAAAGGTGGAGAAATTAATACTTCAGAATATGAATATGTGAACAGTATTTTTGAGTTCTCTGATCGTCTTGCGAAAGAAATCATGGTCCCACGTACTGAAATCGTTGGTATTGAAAAAGAACTAACGATTAAAGAGGTTTTCGATTTAATGGGCGTTGAGCAATACACTCGTTACCCAATTATCGATGGTGACAAAGACCATATTATCGGCTTAGTCAATATGAAGCACTTATTAACTGCTTACATTAAAGACCCTGCAAATGGCGATAAACTAGTGATTGACTATATGCAGCCAATTATTCGAGTAATGGAGACAACGCAAATTAACGATTTGTTACTAAAAATACAGCGTGAACGCATTCATATGGCCATTTTAATGGATGAATATGGCGGAACATCTGGACTAGTTACGATTGAGGATATTATTGAAGAAATTGTCGGCGACATTCAAGATGAATTCGATGAAGATGAAATTCCAGAGGTTCAGGAAATTGCAGAAGATCACTTTATTTTAGATGCGAAGATGCTAGTAGAAAACGTTAATGATATGCTAGGTACTGACATAGAAGATGATGATATTGATACAATCGGTGGTTGGTTCATGACAATGCGCTTTGATGCAGTCGAAGGAGACAGTATTGAAGAACAAGGCTATGAATTTATCGCAAAAGAATTAGATGGTCACCATATTTTATACTTAGAAGTTCTGAAATTACCTGAACGTGATTTATCAAATGACAACGATGAGTAATTGACTAAAATCTATTATGCCACGGCATAATTGCGTTTGGACAAGCGCTGAAAGAAGATAAATTGCCTTATCGTATTGATATGGTAAGATAAAAATCGCGCTTGTACCATTCAGGGAAAAAATAGTATTTTGCTCACATCCTATAGTGGCAAGAGCTTCTACTTAAAAAATAAATATATACGCAAAAAACGACTCCCTTACACGAGAAGGGGGTCGTTTTATAATGTCCGAAAGTTTTGCTAGGAGGAAACAAAATGGAGCTCTATACAAATTTACGTCAAGGGGAAAAAGGTGCCTGGTTATCCATCGGCACATATTTAATACTGAGCTCAATAAAACTGACGATTGGCTATATCGGAACATCAGAAGCATTAAAAGCAGATGGACTTAACAATACTACTGATATTATCGCATCCATTGCGGTATTAATTGGGTTACGGATTGCCCAAATACCACCTGACTCCAATCACCAATACGGACATTTACGTGCTGAAACCGTTGCTTCACTTGTTGCATCGTTTATCATGCTAATTGTTGGCTTACAAGTACTCACCAATTCGATAAAAAGTCTATGGGAGCCGACTGACACAGTGCCATCGCTATTAACAGCCTATGTGGCCATCGGCAGTGCAGTAGTGATGTATATCGTTTATCGCTATAATTTGGCACTGTCTCAAAAAATAAAAAGCGCTGCCGTTAAGGCCGCAGCCTATGATAATCGCTCAGATGCGCTTGTCAGTATCGGTACAGCCATCGGGATTTTTGGAGCAATTTTCGGCTTCCCCATTATCGATACAATAACAGCTCTTCTCGTCGCACTTCTTATTATTAAAACAGCTGTAGAAATCTTTTGGGAAGCAGTTCAAAGCCTCACAGATGCCTTTGATGTTGAAGAGGTAGAGACATTATCCATTTTAATCCGCAATGTTGACGGGGTGGTCAAGCTCATAGACTTTAAGGGCCGTGCTCATGGCAATATGCATTTTATCGACGTAACAGTGACCGTCGATCCTTACTTAAATGTCTTTGAAAGTCATCGAATCACAGAGGAAATTGAAAAAACCGTTACTCATGAAAATTGCTTCTGCCAGGTACTCGTGCATATTGAGCCAGAAATAGCAGTAATTCCTCCTCCAGCAAATGTCGACAAGTCTCCTACCAATTGATTGGTAAGAGACTTGTTTTTAACTTCTTTCAGCAATTGTTTTGTGTAGCGAAAGCGAAGCGTCAGCTACAATTGTTTTATGTAGCGACAGCAAAGCGTCAGCTACAATTATGCCTCGGCATAATTGATTGTTTAGGCTTGAACTTCAACATCGAAAAGGTTTATGGTTCACCGATTCCCATTGCTAATTGTAATAGAAAAGCACAAACCAAAAATAATACATTTGCGATTAGACCGATCCAACCGAAAATACGTTTTATAGACAATACCAAAGAAACTACTGCAAATATAATACCGATGATTGATAAAATGCTAAACACGGTGATACCAAAATAAATATCAAAATCAGGCCCTCTTTTTATATAGAAAAAAATAACACTTATTATCGCGGGTAACAACGATGTAACACTTAAAATGTCTCCTACTTTTTTCTTAGCCAAACAACTACTCCTCCCTCAGTTTTCTTTATCCTCTTCTTACAGCAATAAACGATTTATCACCATCATGAGGATTAATTTCCGTTGTAACTATTCACCTCTTAAATGTAAGAATATCCCTTTTCATCATACTGTACATGCTCATAGAAATGTATGCTTTCTCCATATTCAAAATGTAAACCAACAAATAAGCCTCCTATCCATCATAGACAGGAAGCTTAATTTGTTTAATTATTTGATTGCAATATAAATGTCGACCTGAGCTTCTTGTGGGTTGGCACATCGTTCATCGTACATTTCAAAGTCACCTGTGTATGTTCGCTCTACACCTGAGCTTGCGAACCAAGCCCAAACATCCTGCCATGCTTTTACGACAACTTCTTCAAATGGACCTTTGTTAGAAGTAAAAACTAAATATTTTGCAGCTGGTACTGTTTTTACGACCATACCTTCAGGAATTTCGTCGGTAGCTAATACTTCTACTCCAAGTGTAATTGAATACTCTCCATTAACATCTGTTTCATAGTCAGAATACAGACCATATATTACTTGATTTACTGCATTAGCTATTTGTCCTGTTACATCTTGTTGATAAAAGTTCGTCCATAATTGCGAGATTTTTGCTTGGGAGGTAATTTCTTTCGCATTACTTGTTCGTGCTGAAATTCCTACGATTTGAAATGATTCTTTATTCATCACAACCGGTTCTTTTATGTCATGCTTTCTCCATCTCTTTAAACTTGGTAAAAAAGAAGCTAACATTTGGCGTGCTTCCTCTTCCGCCATACCATCTTCTTTTAAATGCGGTACACAAATTTCAATCATTTCTTGAACTGTTAGATTTAGCTGCTTAAACTCTCCTAATTCATAACAATATGTGCAATAATTCTGACTTTTGTGTCCTTCTTTTTCTGTACCAAGTAAAGCCTCATCCACTAAAGGCATTCCACAGCTTTGACAATAACTTTGCATTATTAAATCCACCCTTCGTTCTATTTGCTTTGACTATAACAAAGGAAACTTGACATCTGTATGTCATCTATTCAAATTCTTTATACAACTTAACAATTTCCTGCGCCCGTTTTAGCACAATCTCACTTATATGAGGTGGTTCTAAAACTTTTAGGCGATGGCCAAAGCTAAGAAGAAAGCCATATAACCATTCATCCTCAGGCAATGCAATATTAATAGTTGAACTCTCATTATCTACATGTTCAGCGCCAAATGATTCTTCTACTAATGTCGTTATTGCAGAATCGAAAGATAACGTAAGATTTACTATATTTTGAGGACGATGCCACTCTTTATCCCAAGGGAGTTCAGACAAGTTGACTTCTTTGCGCTGGAATGTCGTCACATCTTCTTTTATATCCTTCATTCTAGAAATTTTAAATAAGCGAAAATCCTCTCTCATTGTGCAATAGCCATAAACATACCAAACTTTTCCCTTTTGTACTAAAGTATGCGGCTCTAATAATCGTCTTGTTATACAACCATGTGTAGTAGAATACGTAAAGCTTATACAATGCTCATGTTCAATCGCATTTTTTAATAACGTAATCTGTTCCTTAAAAATAACATTTGGCCCCCAAGGACTAAGGTCAATAAATAGTTGATCGATAGATTGTTTAATTTCCTCATCTGCAACACCTGTTAATTTTTCAAGCACTGCTTCAGCATGTGAATTCTCGTATGTTGTTAGCACACTTTTAATGGCAATAGAAAGTGAAGTAAGCTCTTCCTTTGTCAGCACCTGCTTATCAACTCGATAGCCATCAATTAAACTAATCCCACCATTAACCCCCTGCTGGCTAATAACCGGAACCCCAGCGCAACTCAATGTTTCAATATCTCGATAAATAGTACGAACTGACACATTAAATAAATCGGCAAGCTCCTGGGCTGTCACTTTTTTACGATTTATTAAAATCATTGTCATCGTTAATAGACGCTCTAATTTCATATTTGTACTCCTTTATTATAAATCCTAATTATCCTATGCTAATTACGCTTTACCTACTATTTCCCTATCTATTTTAAGTATTTTTTAAGTACTTTTTGAGTTTTATTTAAGTCAAATGTACTATAATAACGCCTAATAAATTATTACATTCATTACACTATTTTTACAATATAAGAAAAAAACAACTAAGGTACTTTTAATCTCTCTATAACACCGTTGTTTTTAACAATAAACGCTTAATTATTTCAATTCTCTTAACACAACATATAAAATTTTTATCCTCTATATAGGGACGCTGAAAACTCTGAAGTAGAAAACATTATAGTAACTATTTGTGGAAGTCCAAATTTCTATGTATAAAGGTTTAGCATGGAGCACAAGCCATCATCGAGAAAAAGCTAAGCAGATAAATCTTGTATGAAGAGATAGCCTATGAGGAGACCCGACACTAACTTATGGAATACAAAGAGATAAATTTTGGTGTCAAATTTTTAATTTTATGTGGAATTTACTTTTTAGTGCCCACCCTATATTCGAAAAGCATTTTCAAAACAACAAACTAGAGTTTAATGGTTTTCAATTTAATTGTAAAAAGGAGATTTTGATGTGATTCGAGCCGTTTTAATAGACAATGAACCTTTAGCTTTACACTATTTTCAAAATAAACTACAAGCATTTCAGCAAATACAGGTAATTCAAACTTTTACAAGTGTAGAAGTATTTTTAAATGAGCTTCCAATAATAGAATTTGACGTGATTTTTTTAGAGGCAAGGCTGAATGATCTAACTGGGCTTGAATTAGCTGATATGATCAAAACTGATCGTCCACATGTTAGTGTTATTTTTATAACTTCATATAAAGAATTCGCTTTACAAGCATATGAAATCGGAGGTCTTGACTACGTACTTAAACCAATTAGTCATGCTCGCTTAGAAAAAACTATTTCTCGTATTGAGCATGAATATTCCATTCAGCAAATGATTAAAAAAGCTTCGAAAACTATGTTAAACGTACAATGCTTTAATCAATTTGCCGCATATAGCAACAACAGCTTAGTTGCCTTCAAAACTGAAAAAACAAAGGAGTTATTTGTATATTTCATATTACATCCAAACATTCCTATTCATCGGGATTATTTAATTGAAATTCTATGGCCTGATTTAGACTATGTACGAGCAAAATCGAATCTTCATACCGCTCTTTCTTATTTAAGAAAAACCTTAAATAATATAGGTTATGCAAACTGTATTATCTTTTCAAACAAATACTATATCTTCGAGAAACCGAACATCCTTTGTGATTTATTTGACTTTCATAGATATTATGAGGATTTCACGAAGTTAGAATTCCCACCAATTTCATTGATCAATCAATGTCTCTCAATTTATAAAAATGGACTACTCATTTATGATGATTATGAGTGGGCTACTGCCTATAAAGATAAGCTGACGAAATCATACATAGATTTATTAGAAAAAGGTTTTCAAGCAACTTTACTAACGGATATTGATAAGGCATTAAATTTTTTAAATAGACTATTAGAGTTTGATCCATATAATGAACAAAAACTTGAGCACTATTTACACATTTTAATAAATGCGGGGTTTCATGAACAGGCATACAAAGTATTCCTCGCTTATGAACAGAAACTAAAAGATGACCTATCAATTTCGCCAAGCTCTACGTTAATTGATATTTCTAACAATTTCTTTGTTCAAAAGTAAATAAAGAATTCATTCATTAAAAAACGACGGGCTACTACAATTTGTAGGAACTCGCCGTTTTACTTATTTTTTTATTTTATACACCGCTACCCTCTGTTAGCCCGTGCTTCACAGCATAAAGCGCCGCCTGCGTACGATCCTGCACTTGGAGCTTTGTGAAAATATTAGAAATATGAGTTTTCACCGTTTTTTCTGTAACGAATAAAGAGGACGCAATTTCTCGATTACTTTTCCCTTTTGTAAGCTCTGCAAGCACATCCTGTTCACGAGGTGTTAGTGGGTTTAAAACATGAGGTGCATTATTTGATTCTTGGCGGTCCATTTCAAGAGTTGTTGTTGCATCTGGATGTATTGTATTTTCGCCTCTCATAATACGACGAATGGACAATACCAACTCATCAGGTTCAATATCTTTCAACTGATATCCTGCAGCTCCTGCCTCCATTGCTGGCACTACATGATCACGATCTGAAAAGCTTGTCAGCATTAGAATTTCTATATGTGGAAACTTAGCTTTAATACGCTTCGTTGCCTGAATCCCATCCATCTCAGGCATTACCAAGTCCATGAGTATAATATCTGGCTGTATACTTTCCGCTAAAGCTACTGCCTCTAGTCCATTTTTCGCTTCTCCTACAACTTCTATATCTTTCTGTGTTTTTAAGAAAAATAATAATCCACGACGCACTACATGATGGTCATCTGCGATTAAAACACGTATCATACTCTTCCCCCCCTAATATGGCAAGCGGATTAACAGCTCTGTTCCTTTGCCAATTTCACTAACCCAGTCAGCTTTGCCACCAACTGATTTTGCACGATCCTTTATGGATTGCAAGCCTATCGACAGTAGCTTCGTGTTATGATCGATAACGAAGCCTCGTCCCTCATCACGAATAACAAGTAAAATATCTGTAGAAGTAACCGTAATATAAAGTGCAGCCTCCAGCACACCAGCATGCCGACGAACATTATTAAGTGCTTCTTGGGCTACCCGAAATAATGTTTCTTCGATACGCGATGGGAATTGCAGTACACCTGAGACCGTTACATGAAGCTTAAGGCCAAGCATTTCAGCATACACTTTTATCGCTTCAAGTAAACCATTTTCTAATCCTTTTGGACGGAGCTGCCAAATAAGAGCACGCATTTCTGTTAAGGCATCCTGTGTTAAGTGCTGAATCTCCTTAAACGTTTCCTTCACATCACAGTCGTTTGTCATTTCAATACCAGCTCTCGCCGTTAATGTAACCGAAAAAAGTAGCTGATTCACGGAATCATGTAAATCTCGAGCTAGACGATTACGCTCCTTCACAAGGGCCATTTCCTGCTCCTGCTTTGTCAGCAAAATACGCTTAATAGCTGATCCCATCTGAAATGCAACCGATTCAAGTAGCGCTAGCTCTTCCTCTGAAAAACGCACGGTATCCTTCGATGCAACATTTAAGACACCAAAACGCTCATGTCCAGATAGAAGCGGCACTGTTGCATGATGTGTAATGCCTTCGTGATCGCCAACATTTGCTGCAATTGCACTTTCAATACGTTGACATTCAATAATATTAGAGGCTTTTTTTAATTCCTCGTTACGATAGCGGGAAACACACCAACAGCCACCTTTTTCTAAATAATGGCAACCTTTATACTCCAGTGCCTCTGGTAAATTGACATGGACAACAAGCTCTGAGCGCCCTTTTTCATCGATAAAAAAAATCCAGCCTGTTTCAAAATTTGTGCCATTTAAAAATTTCACAAGTGCTCCCTTTAACATCGACACAATTTCAGTTTCTTCGTTTAATAACTCTGCAATCTCTTTTAAAATACCAATATTGGAATGATCATTCTCCCTCACAAAAACACCTCTTCTTTGGCATTACTATTTTTAATGATAACATTTCAAAGTCTGGAACGTCTGCCTCAGCCATTCATACTTTAGACTGATTTATAAGAATATACCTTATTTTGGGTAAGTTAATTTACATATAAAACTAGAACAACTATAATCGAACAAGTACATGGTTATAATAAGGAGAGAATTACTATGTCTAAAAAAATGGAAAATGGCTTATTATTTATTTGGATTGTCTCTGTCGTTGCAACAATGGGTTCCTTATACTTTTCTGAAATTCGCCATTATGAACCTTGTAAAATGTGTTGGTACCAACGAATTTTCATGTATCCAATTGTCATTATGACAACGATTGCCTTTATTCAAAAAAATGCACGTATTGCTGTAACAACAGCTGTTTTTGCCATTATGGGAGGCAGTATATCACTTTACCATTATGGTATTCAAAAGCTTAGTTTTTTAGCTGAAACTGCACCTTCTTGTGGCCTTGTTTCATGTACTGGTGAATATATTAACTGGTTAGGTTTTATCACAATACCATTTTTAGCGCTAACTGCATTTATTTTAATTGCAGGGGCAAGCTTTTATGTAATGAAGGCTGCTAAAAAAGCAAATTAATTACGAGACCGTGTTCTACAATTGGAATACGGTCTTTTCTACGGAGGAAGATTTATGTTTCATTATGAAATAAATACGAATAATTTAACAGTCGAGGATTTATTACGCAATCATTGGCGACTTGGTAAAAAAATAGTCCATGAATTGCGAATGGCGAAGGCTATCACAACAATTGACGGAGAGCCTATTCAGTGGAATGATCCACTACAGGTAGGAACAATCATAAAATTCACATTCCCTATGCCGACATCTAATTATCAACCGACACCGGTTTGTGCAATTGATGTCGTCTATGAGGATGACCATTGTTTGATCGTTTCCAAACCTAAAGGCATGTCGACACATCCAAATGATGCACGCGATACTCACACTTGTATGAATCATGTTATGGCTCATATTAAAGATCAAGGCGGCACTTATGCGGAGCATGTCCATCGTTTAGATAAAGGGACACAAGGTTTGTTACTTGTAGCAAAACATCCTTTAGCAAAATCAATCTTTGACCGTATGATTGAAGAAAAATCCATTATTCGAACATACGCTGCAGAAGTACAAGGAAATTTACGCTCTTCATCCGGCACGATTTCTGAAGGAATCGGAAAAGACCGACATCATGCAACAAGACGTGTCGTTTCAAAAACTGGACAGCATGCGGTTACACACTATGAAGTTGTAGCGCGCTATAAAAGCTCTTGTGTTGTTCATCTAATTCTTGAAACAGGAAGAACACATCAAATTCGCGTACATTTAGCACATATCGGTCATCCGATTATTGGAGATACAATGTATGGAGCAAGAGAAACGGCAAGTGACGACTATGAGCTCCATGCTATCCAATTGGAATTCGAGCATCCATTTTTAAATAAGACGATCGTTGTAAAGGATCAGCAGTAATTAACGTACTGCACTTACTATTGTTGAACAGCTAACAATAGTAGGTGCAGTTTTTGTATGTCTAAATTAACCGTTGAAGACATTGATATCGAGAAAAGAAATATTCCTTTACTTAGGCTCATCATCAAAGGTTGGGAATAATATTTGTAAAAAAGTATGTCATGTATATAAGTTGATTGGAGTCGAGACTTGACGACTCCTTGGGGATCAACGTCACAGAAGAGACCCTGCAGCGAAGCGGCTCATCGGGCGCCCCTGTACTTCTGTGGCATTATACCGGGACTGATTGTTTTTACTACCTCTCCACCTTCAAGAACTGCCCCAGAAAAAACATCCACTGAGCAAATGAGCAATGCTTACCTAGGAAAGCGCTCGTCAGAACTGAAATATTCCCTACTTTCTCGTGATGAGGCTAATATATTTCAATCTATTTACTTATAATTCTAAAAAAGTATATATATATCATTTTACATTTTTTTCATCTATTTTTTACAGTAATTTTAATATGCATTTCCATTATTGGTAATGACGTTGGATTTTTTTCATGGTAGAATTAGAGTAAATTGTCAGTCATCTGACTAATTATGAGGAGGAATTCATTGATGAAATGGGTTAAAAGTATTGCAGCAACAACTCTAGCTGCTAGTTTACTAGCTACACCAGGTTTTGCCGCACATGCAGCGGAAGCAACAGCTACGAAAGATGGTTTCAAATTAACAATTCTACACTCAAATGACACGCACGCACACGTTGAGGACGCTCCAAAGCGAGCAACAAAAGTAAAAGAACTTCGTGCTGCAAACGCAAACTCACTTCTTTTAGACGCTGGTGATGTTTTCTCTGGTACTTTATACTTTAACGAATTTGCTGGAGAAACTGATATGAAATTAATGAACTTAATGGGTTATGATGCCATGACTTTCGGTAACCATGAGTTCGATTTAGGATCAAGCCCAGAAGGACATGCTGCACTTTCTAAATTCGTTAAGGGCGCAGAGTTCCCATTACTAGGATCCAATCTAGATTTTTCAAAAGATTCTTTATTCGATGGCTTACAATTCAAAACAGTCACAAAAGACTTTAAAAACGGTAAAATTTATGACGGTATTATTAAAGAAATCGATGGCGAAAAAGTAGGTATTTTCGGCTTAACAACAGAAGAAACACCTACGATTTCAAGCGTTGCTAACGTCCAGTTTGCAAACTATATCAACTCTGCGAAAAAAGCAGTAGCAGAATTTGAAAAGCAAGGTGTTAACAAAATTATCGCATTAACACACATAGGCTACGATGACTCCGCTGATTGGGATAATGACCAATTACTAGCGAAAGCTGTAGAAGGTATTGATGTAATCGTAGGTGGTCATACACATTCTAAATTAGACAAGCCTGTGAAAGCTGAAACACCATTTAAGAACCCTACAATTATCGTTCAAACAGGTCAATATAGCGAAAATTTAGGTGAATTAGACTTAACATTCAACGATAATGGCGCCGTTGTTGACTACTTCGGTCAATTACATGCTTTAAATGATAAAGAAAAGCCTGTAGAAGCAGATCCTGAAGCTACAGCACTTTTAGCTCCATATAAAGAGAAAATTTCAAAAATATTAAATCAATCAACAGGTAATACAGCTGTTTCACCACTAAATGGCGGTCGTAATCTTTGGGGCGTTCGTGCTGGGGAAACAAACCTTGGTAACTTAATTACTGATGGTATGCTTGCTGGTGCTAAGAAAATTGATCCAGAAGTACAATTTGCATTCCAAAACGGTGGAGGTATCCGAGCTGGTATTGACGCTGGTGATATCACTGTTGGCGAAGTTATGACAGTTATGCCATTCGGTAATGCTCTTGGTATCGTAAAATTAAAAGGTGCTGAAATCTACGAAATTGCTGAACATAGTGTAAAAGAATTCCCGAAAGAATTCGGTGGCTTCCTACACTTCTCTGGTTTACAAGTAGAATTTGACGGAAAAGCACCAGCTGGTAAACGTGTAAAATCAATTAAATTAAATGGTAAAGAACTAGATAAAGCAGCCTATTATAAGGCGGCAACAAATACATTCACTGCTAAAGGTGGAGACGGCTACGATACACTGAAAAAAGTTTATGAGGACGGCCGTGTAAGTGAACCTGGTACGATTGACTATGAAATGTTTATCGAACACTTAGATACGCTGAAAAAAGTTGATCCAAAAGTAGAAGGACGTATTATCGCAACAATTCCATTTAAAGATATCGCAAAAGGTTCAGAAACAGAAGGATATGTGCGTGACCTTTATTACCGTGATTTAGCTAACGGTACTTCTGCAACAACATATTCACCGAATGCAAACTTAACTCGTTCACAAGCTGCATCATTTATCGCACGTGCCTTAAAGCTTGAAGCAAAAGGTCAAACAACATTCTCTGATATTGCGAATGTAAATCCTGCAACACAAAAAGAAATTACAGCACTTGCTGAAGCAGGAATTGTACAAGGTGTGAATGGTAAATTCAATCCTAATGAAAAAGTAACTCGTGCTCAACTTGCCTTAATGTTTACTCGTGCATACAACCTACAACACGATGCAAAAACTGGTTTAAAAGCTGATTTCAGCGATATTTCTAAATACGACACTGAAACTCAAAATGCTATTGCACTTATGAAAGACTTAAAGATTGTTAGCGGCGCAAACGGCAAATTTATGCCTGGTGACTACGCTACACGTGCACATATGGCAAAAATGCTTTCTAACTACATTCCTTTTGTAAAAGAATCTAAATAATACATTTGAAAATCCCGCTTCTCAAATTAGAGAGCGGGATTTCTTTTGCACTAAAAATTAAATTTAAAGTTATCTGGGTCCTGCCCAAATCTTTCATTGCGATTTAACGCAGCTATTTTATCCATTTGAGCTAGTGTTAATTCAAAATCAAAAAGCTGTGCGTTTTCCTCAATACGACTAGGTGTCACAGACTTTGGAATAATAAGTGTATCATTTTGCAAATGCCAGCGTAGCACTACTTGAGCAGCTGTCTTCCCTATTTCACGACCAATTTCCATAATCGTAGCGTTATCAAGTACACCGCCACGACCTAATGGAGACCATGCGGTAACAGCAATTCCATGCTCACTACAAAATGCTCGTAATGCGTTTTGTTGTAAATATGGATGCACCTCTATTTGATTGACCATTGGTGCAATATTTGCTTTAGCTAATAGCTTTTGTATATGATGCTCATGATGATTTGAGACACCTGTTGCACGAATTAATTTTTCATCATATAATCGTTCAATTGCTCTATACGTTTCTTCAAATGTTTCTGGTACTGCCCAATGGGTTAAATATAAATCTAAATAGTCCATATTTAACTTTTTCAATGAAACTTCAAAAGCTCGTAACGTTTCATCATAGCCCTGGTCATTATTCCAAACCTTTGTCGTCACAAAAATATCCTCACGTTTTACGCCTGAATGACGAATAGCTTCGCCCACCTCAGCCTCATTACCATAAAGAGAAGCCGTATCAATAGCTCGGTAGCCAAATTTAAGAGCTTTATCAATAGCCTGTAAAGTCTCATCACGCTCTGTCATTTTGTAAACACCTAAGCCAAAGCGAGGCATTTCCGCACCGTTTGCTAATGTTTTTGTTGAGTGTAAATTCAAGAATAACAACCCCTTTCTTTTCCTAGTTCCATTATACTAAAAATTGGTTTTAAGAAACATAAGGAAAATTTTCGGGGTAATTTCTTATTAATCTTTCGCTTCCTCTCCATAATCATCTACTTGAATAGGATCTGGAATCCGATCGTCTTCTACAAGCTCTAGACCATCACGTAAATGCTCCATCTGCTTTCCTAAATCCTGTAAATCTTTAAAATTTCTAGCCATTGTACCGTTTTCGATATTCGGAACCTTTTTTTCCATTATTATCACCTCTCTTATAGTTTTCCCGAAATAGTTATTTCTGAACCATTTCTGACATATTTTATTCCTCTATGTCGTTTCATTTTTAAAGTAGATAGGCTATACTAAAAAGAGATTTCTTTATAAACATGAGGAGGGTTCTTCCATGAGTTTAATTTTAATTATTGGTGTAACTGTTGCGTTCTTAACTGCTATTTTCACTGCTGGTTACGAAGGCGACTACAGATCAGAGAAGTAATACCTCAAGAAAATCACTAAGCATGAATATATGCTTAGTGATTTTTTTGTTGTCGAAAAACTATTGTGATGAAATAAGGTGCCCTCTTAAATAAAGTTTGGCTCTTCGGCAAAGTGAGAAGTTGATTTCCGTTACGACTGAGTGCTTTCCCGGGGCGCCCAATAAGCCGCTTCGGTTACTTCTCTTATTTTTTGGAACAATATAATTACTTGACATTCTGTACTTTATAAAATAAACTTAGTTACATAAAGTAAGTTGATAATTAATAATAACTTATATTCGGAGGTAATTTACTATGCATTTTCATGAAAAACCTAACACATATGTCACTAATGTTGAAATTAAAGTGAGTGATTTACAACGTTCACTAACTTATTATCAGGAGGTTATTGGCTTTAAAGTTTTACATCAGGAATCTCATAGAGCAACTCTAACAGCTGATGGCAAAACAGCCATATTGACAATCGTCCAACCTGAAACAGTAGAAGAAAAAACAAGCTTAACAACTGGACTTTATCACTTTGCAATTTTATTGCCTACTCGTCGTGATTTAGCAAATATTATTACTCATTTCCATAACAAAGGCGTGTACTTCGGAGCATCTGACCATGATGTAAGTGAAGCACTTTATTTAAATGATCCTGATAATAATGGTATAGAGGTTTATGCGGATCGCCCTGAAAATGAATGGACTTGGCATTTCGACCAAGTGCATATGGTGACTGAACCTCTTAAAATCCGTTCTATATTAGAGGAAGGCGATGGTAAATGGGATGGCCTACCAGCTGATACGGTTATGGGGCATATTCATCTATCTGTTTCTAATTTAGCTGCCGCAGAGGAATTTTATACAAAAGGATTAGGATTTGAGATTGTCACTCGCTATGGAGCACAAGCTTTATTCATCTCAACTGGCCGCTATCACCATCATATCGGTTTAAACACTTGGCACTCTGAAAACGCACCAAAGCTTGGTGAACATCAGGTTGGCTTAAAAACTTTTTCACTGCGTCTGGATAATGAAGAGCAAGCAGCAAAAATGAAAGAAAATCTTCGTGCGATTGGTGCACCTGTTACTGATATAGATGGAGGATTCCAAACAGAGGATCCATCAGGTATCGTTGTGTTATTGAAATTTTAAGAATGATGTGACGTACTAACTGTCAGTTTGAGGATTGTATTTGGCGCAAGCGGCGTTCTTTCCGTCGCTTGCGTGATTCTTTCCGTCGCTTGTCGAGTTTTATCCGTCGTTTGTGAGGTTCTTTCCGTCGCTTCCCGGGCTTTCCGTCGTTTGCGAGGTTCAATCCGTCGCTTGTCGAGTTTTATCCGTCGTTTGCGAGGTTCAATCCGTCGCTTCCCGGGCTTTCCGTCGCTTGCGGGGTTCTTTCCGTCGCTTATCGAGTTTTATCCGTCGATTGTCATTTTATCCGTCGTTGTGAGGTTCTTTCCGTCGCTTGCGGCGTTCTTTCCGTCGTTGGCGAGGTTCTTTCCGTCGCTTGTCGAGTTTTATCCGTCGTTTGCGAGGTTCTTTCCGTCGCTTCCCGGGCTTTCCGTCGCTGCGGCGTCCTTTCCGTCGCTTCCCGGGTTATCCATCGTTTGCGAGGTCAAACCGTCGCTTCGCGGGTTATCCTGCGCTTGCGAAGCTCATTCCGTCGTTTGTCGGGGGCTTTCCTTCTCTTGCAGAATCCCTTCACGACTGACGTAAAAACAAAAGAAGTTCTCCTCTATTTGGAGAACTTCTTTTTTAATGTAACCCTGGATATCCTTGTTGACGCAATGCCTCATAAATAACTATTGCTGCTGTATTCGATAGATTAAGTGAACGAACATGCTCACTCTGTGGAATTCGTAAGCACATATCTCGACGCTCATACGCAAAATCCTTTGGTAGGCCAGTCGTTTCTTTGCCAAACATAAAGTAAATATCACGATCTTTATCACTAAAATCATGTGTCGTAAATGGCTCTTCACTATATGTCTCAATTAAATAAACGTCGCCATTTTTGGATGCCTCTAAAAAATCCTCTAGCGAATCGTGATACACGACATTGACACTATGCCAATAATCTAAGCCGGCACGTTTTAGCATTTTATCGTCTGTGGAAAAGCCAAGAGGTCGAATTAAATGTAGTGAGGTATTTGTGCCAGCACATGTGCGTGCTATATTTCCTGTATTTGCTGGAATTTCTGGTTGATATAAAACGATATGCAATGGCATAACGGTACACTTCCTTAACTAAAAAATTGTAAACCTTTATTAATTTCAACGAGTACTTCCTCGTCTTGTTCTTTTGCTTTTGCCTCAAGTAATGCAGATTGGGCATTATCCCCGCCTATCTTACCTAAAGCCCATGCTGCTGTTCCTCGAATTACTGGTCGTTCATCCTTTTCAAGAAGCGCTACTAAATCTGGGACCGCAGCTTCTTCTTTAAAGTGTGCAAGTGCCAAAATAGCATTGCGTTGAATTGGCTTTTTCCCCCGCCATGAACCAGAAACATGTCCAAACTTTTCTTTAAAGTCACGATTTGAAATTGTTAAAAGTGGTACAAGTAATGGCTTTGCAAGCTCTGGATCAGGTTTAAATTCCTCATGTATCCAGTTAATCTTGCCTTTATTCTTTGGGCATACGGTCTGGCATGTATCACAGCCGTACAAACGATTACCAATATGGGTACGAAACTCATCTGGTAGCATTCCCTTAGTTTGTGTTAAAAAGGCTATACAACGTTGAGAGTCTAGTTGTCCCCCCTCGATTAACGCGCCTGTTGGACAAACATCTAAGCATAGACGGCAATCCCCGCATTCATCCTCCATAGGCTTATCAGGCGCAAAAGGGATATTCGTGATTAGCTCTCCTAAATATACATAAGAACCGAACTCGGGCGTAATAATTGAGCAGTTTTTCCCGCTCCAACCTATCCCTGCACGTTCTGCAACTGCCCTATCAACAAGTGCCCCCGTATCAACCATTGATTCAATACGAACACCTTCTATGTGTTCTTCAAGCCAGGCTGATAATAATTTCAAGCGCTCACGTAATGCTGTATGATAATCGACACCCCAGGAAGCACGACAAAAAATCCCGCGTCTTGATCCCTTTTTGCCTACGGGTGCATCTTGCATGCGCGATGGATATGCGACAGCTATCGCCACAATGCTCTCTGCCCCCTCTAACAATTGTAGGGGTTCGGTACGTTTTTCAATATCGCTTTCTTCAAAGCCAGACTGATAGCCAAGCTCTTGCTGACGACGCAGTCTATTTTTTAATTCTGTAAATGGAGCTGCTGTTGTAAAGCCAATCTTGTCTACACCAATGGACATTGCATACGCCACAAATTCACGTTGTAGGTCATGTATGTTCATTTTATTCCCAACTCCTTACATGGTACAATAATAAAAATAGATAAAGTAGGTGATGTTTTATGGAAATTTCAATTAATCAATCTCTATTGACACAACATCCCGAGCTTAAAATCGGTATTATTCATTATACCAAAATTGTCGTTGCAGAATCCCCTCAAATGATTAAAGGCCGCATGCAGTTGTATCAGGAAAACCTTTTTTTAGAAATGCAAGATAGTCCTGTAACGCAACGAGAGGGTATCGCAGAATGGCGACAATTATGGAAAAAGCTTGGTGCAGATCCAAACCGCTATCGTCACTCAGCAGAAAGCTTAATGCGCCGAATTAGTAAGCAAAATTATTTAACACCCCTTCACTCAGGTGTTGATTTAAATAATTTCTTCTCCCTCCAATATGAGATTCCAGTAGGATTATATGATGTAGCTAAACTAAAAGGAAATATAGAAATCGCACTTGGCGACGAGGACACTGGCTATGAGGGCTTAAATGGTCGTTTTAATTCATTAGAAAATATCCTTTATAGCTATGATTCTGAAGGAGCATTTGGGTCACCATTTGTCGATTCTAAACGTACGTCTGTTTCAGAGGAAACGACCGAGGCTTTACATATCTTCTACCTCCGCCCATCATTATCAGAAGAAAATGTGGAAGAGCTTCTTGCATCTGCCGGTAAGATGTTTAATCAAATTCATGGCGGCGATTTTAAAGTGGCCCTATTAACAAACGCAGCACCATCTACTACACTGTAAAAAGGACGTGTTTTCATGATTAATCTTGCAGAAGCCGTTAAGCTAAAAAGTATTTTAGCAAAAAAGGTTCAAGAACTCGTTAGCGAATTACATCGTAGCGCTTTTGTAACTGTTGAAAAAGGACAAGTACCCAAAACAAGTAATCGTGCCATGAAAGTAATTGAAGCTGAATTAGCTCAAGTACGTCTCGATGTTCGTACATTGGATCGTTTAGTATATGAAGCAAATATAAAAAACACAGTAGACTTTAAAGGCGAAAAACTGGCATTAGTTGAAGCGATTGAGCTCGCAACACAGCTCCGCGCCGATGTCGAGCTTTGCAAACAGTTTAGTATGCATGAAAAAGAAAGTGTGCGCATGGGCTATGGTGAAACTACAATGCTTTATGAAATTGCTATGTATGAGCCAGATGAGTACCGCGAGCGTGCTATTAAACTAGAAAAAGATGCCCATAAATTATCGAATCTTATCAACGCAAAGAATTATAGTGTTGAAATTAATTTTGATGATTCTCGATATTTATAATCTCGAGCATCAAGGCTATTATTTCTAAAAAAAGAAATACAATAAAAAAAGCATCCTTTTTGAGCTGTACCTCCAATTGTGTTTAACAATTCGGAGTGCAGCTTTGGGATGCTTTTTGTTCTACTTACTTAAATCATATTTAATTTCAAATTTCCCTATATCCCAATCAGCAAACAGAAAAGTTACATTAGTCTTAGTGTTAGGATCAGTATATGTATAAGCTTCTTCCTCGTCAAAAGCAATATCACTTTCTTCGTCAAATTTATCTATATTCAATCCTAGTGCTTCAGCAATTGACATAGCGGATATAATTCCTTCTGCCCATTCTCCTCCATTTTCATCTTCATTTAATTCGGTTGCGGGGATTCCTTCTATAAAAATATTATATCCAATTTTTTTATCCTCATTATATTTAGCGTCTATTTTATAATGACCCTTATGTTTTTTAAAATCAGTATCCAATAAGATTTGTGAGAAAATATTTTCCTCTTTATTCAATTCACTAGTTATTGGTTCTGGCATTTTTGCTATTACAATTCCATCTACTGGATTCTGTTTATAACCTTTGATTCAGGATCAACCTCTTCAAATTTTATTGGAACGACTTTCTCCTCCTTTACGACCGCTTCTTTTGTTTCCTGATCTTTTTTTACATCTGCCTCTTTTTTCTTCTCTGTTCCTTCTCCAGAACATCCAACTAGCATAACTGCTAGAAGTAATAATAAAACTTTCTTCATTACCTTTATTCCCTCCGAATGTATATCAATAAAAATATACGTTACTAGATTCAATGAAATAGAATTCAGTGCAAAAAATACTTAAATTACTATATTGCATCATCCTATTATAATTCTGACAAAATAAAGTTTCTGTTTCCACCCTTCCTTTCAACATTTTTCGACATTTTGTGTAAAATTAAGGTTTTATGGAATAATAATATATAGAATATCAATTTTTAAAATCTCAATTACACAAATGCAAATACAAAAGACAAGCCGAGGTTTCATCGCTTCTCAAGCCTATTAATAAGCAAAAACGACTTGTATAGCTCTAAATCAATTAAAATAAATACAGCAAAGCAAAAAAGCATCTCTTGATCTGCATTGCAATTGTTAGACACAATTGAGATGTAGTTCATTAGAGATGCTTTTTGTTCTACTTAGTTAATTCAAATTTAAATTCAAATTTTCCTGCATCGACCTCAGTACAAAGATTAGTTACCTTATATGTAGAATCAGTATAAGAATGAGTGTCTCTATTTTCTTCAGCTTTAGCTAATGATTCGGTGAATTTACCCAAATCTAATCCTAGTGTTTGAGCAACTATTACAGCTGAAGTCATCCCTTCTTCCCATTCATCTCCCTCATCATTTACTTCTTTTTCAGGGAGTCCTTGAACAGAAAGATTATATCCAATTATTTTTTTATCCTTATTGTATTTAGCAACTAATTTGTAATGGCCCTTATATTCTTTAAAATCAGCTTCCAATAGAACTTGTGAGAAATCATTAAGTTCATTCGTTACAGGTTCTGGAATCATGTCTAATCCTATAGGTTGAACCTGTTTAAATAAAGTAAGCTTTTCATTGTATTCTTTGGCAAACTTTTCAACTGTAGCTTTTGATTCAGTATCGACTTCTTCAAATTTTACTGTAACGACCTCTTCTTTTTTTACATCTGCCTCTTTTTTCTTCTCTGTTCCTTCTCCAGAACATCCAACTAGCATAACTGCTAGAAGTAATAATAAAACTTTCTTCATTACCTTTATTCCCTCCGAATGCATATCGTTAAAAATATACGTTATTAGATTTAATGAAATAGAATTATAGTACAAAAAGTTTCTAAAATACTATATCATTTCCTCTTATTGCAATTCTGACAAAATAAGGTGTACATTTCCACCTTTATTATTCGTCATTTTTCGACATTTTAAGTAAAATAAAGGATCTTGTTACATATTGAACTAAATCTAATGCATATAAAAAAGCGTTCAACCAATAATGGCTAAACGCTTTTGATAGTCTATTTTTTGCGAAAGCTCAGTGCTAACGTAGCAGAAGCAATAGATGTCTTTTGTGTGAAAACATAGGGGTAGTGCCACCGATACAGGTCAATTAGCCGTTTTCGCATGGATGCGATGATTTTAGGCTAACAACTCCTTTCTGATCCGTGATATCCGTCGGAAGCTTAACCTCTCCTAGAAGAAGTTAAAATGTCTTTACGGGTTTGGAAGTCGATCATTTAGCATAGCTAAGTAAAAACTTCTTTTCTCATTTGCAAGAGTCATCACGTTTTCCAATTGCTCCAATTGTTGCCCCAGTAGATTAACATGTTTATTTAATAGTTCGATCCGTTTATGTAAAATATCCTGGATATCTTCTATTTCTTGATCATTTTGTGTTAACAGACAGCCATCTTCAGCAAACAAAGTAATATCCTTTAGCTTCATTCCTGTTTGCTTTAATCCATAAATAAATTGGATAAAGCGAAGATCCTGATCATTATATTGCCGAATCCCGTTTTGCTTCCCATCCAAACGATGAGGATTAGGTAAGAGACCCATTTTTTCATAATAACGAAGTGTATATGCAGAAATACCTGTTAATTTAGATATTTCACCAATTGAGTACATTAGGTTTTGTCCCCTTTCATTCACATATAAGAACAACCTTTCCTACAGATATTGATTTTTCATGCAATTCTTGTGCATGTGCCGCTTCCCTTAAAGGAAGTCTGTAAGAAATCAAGGGATTGATTTTCCCTTCCTCTAACAATGAGAGAAGGAACCGAACATCTTCCTTAAACCAATCTAACCTTTCTTTTTTTAATGAGGTTATAGAGTAAAGATAGACAGGATTACCTTTCCCTGTAGTTCGATTTTCAGCCAAACTTTCCCACTCTTTGGTCCATTCTTCTGAATCTCCTTGCTGAAGAATCGAAGTATAGCCGTAACCTATGAAACGGCCATTGTTGCTTAAGGTATTCATCGAACGCTCATAATTCTGGCCTCCTATTGGATCAAATACAACATCCATACCTTCAGGAGCCTTATTACGAAGAGTATCTACAAAATCTTCGTTTCGATAGTCAATCGGCACGGCGCCGAATTGGGATACAATTGAATGTTTAGCCAAGGAAGCCGTGCCATACATGTCTAATTTCGCTAACTTCCCAAGCTCAAGCAATGCAGTACCAACCCCTCCACTTGCCCCGTGAATAAGGATACGTTCTCCCTCAGCTACCATTGCAACTCGGTGAAGCATTTGATAGGCTGTTACATAATTTAAGATCACAGCAACCGCCGTTACGGAATCGATGCGAGCAGGAATCCCGACAACCTCATCATCCATCGCGTACACATAAGATGTATAGCCACCCGTTCCGTTAAAAAAGACGGCTACCTTATCCCCTATCAAATATTTTTGCACGCCTTCTCCCAACTCGTCAACAATCCCAATAGCATCGTATCCTGGAGTAAAGGGAGGTATAGGAGATAGCGGATATTTACCCTCTCTTCTCATAATATCCGCAAGTGCAACCCCTGCTGCTTGGACCTTAACTCGAATTTCTCCCCTTTCAGGTTTTCGTAGGGGCTCCTCTATCACATCAATTACCTGAGGTCCTCCGTATCGAGTTACAATTACACGTGTATTCAAATCAAAACATCTCCTCTCAATAAAGATGTTTGTATTATATTTGTTAGAGTAAACTCTAAGTCAAGGAATCTATTTTGCATCAGCCAAGGTTTAAAGTTTTATTGCATGGACGATTTCCCTGAAACTGTATACAATAGATTTATGGAGTCGATGAGACTCCAAACCGAGTTGGATGTGCTGTTTTCAAAACTAGCTTTTTGGAGCTAACTTAAACAAAACCAATGACAAGTTACCTGTTACTGTATGACCAATGACTAATAACCAACTATAAGCAATGGCCATACTCAAACAACTTGATAATTATTAGAAAACGCCATCCAATAGCTCTCTTACATCTTGTGTGTAGGAGAGCTTTTTATGTGCAATAATTACCTCTTCTTCCTTTAACGAATAAGGAAGTAAAGTAGAAGATTACCCCTATTACAAAGGCAATTAATTGATCTAATAATATTTCATCATGAAGAAACCATCTTAACAAAAAGATTCCACCGAAAATTAACATGATTAAAAAACCAACATATTTTAATCCATTATGTAGCATTTTCTATCTCCTTTTTTAAGTCTTCCGAAACTATCTTAGTAATAAGCACATAAAAAAATCTTTAAAAAGGGAGCAACCTTCATTTAGTTTAAAATTGTTTCAAAAGCCTTTGATCTCATCTATCAATTTTTATTCTTTTAATAGCTACTATTCTTTCATTTGCGGGAACTAGTCAAAGTATATTTTGTTTATTGATGCCATTCAAATGTGTACACAACTTGCTCATTTACTTTATACAAGCAAATGAAAGAATCTTCCCCTCTGTTTTTAGAATTGTAATAATAATAATCCCCTATATCCACATTTATATTAATTTCTTGAAATACGTTCTGAATCTTTACTTTATAATCATCTGAATAAGAATTAATGCTATTTGAAATAAATTTCGATACGTATTGTCTCGCTTCTTTCTGATTTGTTTCCGTTACTTTAATCATATATTGAGTAAATGAAGTATTTTGATTTGTAAAGTCGAGGCATTTTACCCATGTACCGTCCCCTCTTGCTGCAAAAGGCTCGGTCCATAATTCCGTTACTTTGTTTGGTAAAGGCATTGAGATTCCCCAGCGATCTTCATATGAATAGACAATTTCCAATGGATCACTATTCACAAGAGTTTTTATCCAGAAGAACCCTATAAAAATTATCAGAACCATAATCGAAATTACTATTCCTATCAATTTCTTCATGAAAATTCTCTCCCTCCTTTTTAAAAATTGATGTTCTTATTTACTGTTTAAATAATGATTATCTTTAAATATATACCAATTCACCTTGATTATAAAATACTAATCTAATAAAAAGATTACAAACGCCCCTTCTCGTCTAGCTGCATTCTGCTGGAAGGGCAAGATATCTTTTTATGACTAGTTCTCCCCTAATATGGACACAATGGACATATCAAAAGAAAGGGGTTACACAATGACAAACCAACACGATTCAACAAACGAGCATGACATGACTTTGACAAATCGACAGGGGCACCCTATTACTAACAATCAAAATATACGAACTGTCAGTAATCGAGGACCTGCAACTCTTGAAAACTATGATTTTATAGAAAAAATAAGTCACTTTGACCGCGAAAGAATTCCTGAGCGTGTTGTTCATGCGCGAGGTGCAGGGGCACATGGCTATTTTGAGACATACGGTGTTGTCGGAGATGATCCTATTTCTAAGTATACAAGGGCTAAAGTATTTCAGGATAAGGGTAAGCAGACACCTGTTTTTGTGCGCTTCTCAACAGTTATTCATGGGGGCCATTCGCCTGAAACACTACGTGATCCACGAGGCTTTGCTGTAAAATTCTATACTGAAGATGGTAACTGGGATTTAGTCGGCAATAATTTAAAAATCTTCTTTATCCGCGATGCTATGAAATTCCCTGATATGATTCACGCCTTTAAGCCTGATCCGATTACAAATATTCAGGACGTTGAACGCTTTTTTGATTTCTGTGCAAGCTCACCAGAATCCTTCCATATGGTGACATTCATTTATTCACCTTGGGGTATTCCTGCGAATTATCGAATGATGCAAGGCTCTGGCGTTAATACGTATAAATGGGTCAATAGTGAAGGTAAAGCTGTCCTTGTTAAATATCATTGGGAACCTTTACAAGGCATTAAAAACTTAACACAAAAAGAAGCAGAAGAAATCCAAATGAAAAATTTTAATCATGCCACACAAGATTTATATGATGCAATTAAAAATGGCGATTATCCTGAATGGGAGCTTAACGTCCAAATTATGGAGGATGGTCCACATCCAGAGCTTGATTTTGATCCATTAGATGATACGAAGCTTTGGCCTAATGATCAATTCCCGTGGTATCCAGTTGGTAAGATGGTGTTAAATAAAAATCCAGAAGATTATTTTGCTGAGGTTGAGCAGGCTACTTTCGGTACAGGTGTGCTTGTGGACGGATTGGATTTCTCGGACGATAAAATGCTACAAGGTCGTACCTTCTCTTATTCTGATACACAGCGTCATCGTGTAGGTGCAAACTATTTACAACTCCCTATCAATGCTCCTAAAAAACGAGTGGCAACCAATCAAAACGGTGGTCAAATGCTGTATAAGCGCGATTTAGCTCCAGGGCAAAATCCTCATATTAACTATGAGCCTTCGATGTTAAATGGTTTAAAGGAAGCTACTCAATCGGCTAAAGAATATACACCTCTCGTGGAAGGTAATCTCGTTCGGGAATCCATTGATCGTCAAAGCAATACGAAACAAGCTGGCGAAACCTATCGCAATTTTGAGCAATGGGAGCGAGATGAGCTACTTGAAAACTTAATTCGTGATTTAGCAGTTTGTCATACAGCCATTCAAGAATCAATGATTGCATTAGCACAAGAAGCAGATGAAGAATACGGTCGTTTGTTAAAAGAAGGTTTACAAAAAGCTCAAAATGATTCATCTTCATCAAAGCCACTTGGCAATATTGCTGGTGATGAAGCCCCTAAAAAGGCTGTAGATAAAGGTCATGGCGCAGAGCCTTATTAATAACTTAAACGTTCCTACAAAATAAAGCGCTCAGCACAATATAAAGTGCTGAGCGCTTCTTTTAATGTACACCGGGCAAAATCTTTAGTACCTTTTCCTGTGCATCTAAAATAGCATCTACGCCTAATGGAATTGCAATATTCGTTGAATCATGGCCAATTTTAAAGCCCGCTACAACCGGAATGCCTAAATCCGCAAAATAATCCTTCATTAAAGCAAATAGTGCCGCTTCATCTGCTTCTGTTTGTGTAAAGGAACCGATAACAACACCGGCTAACTGCTCAAGCTTTCTCGCCTGCTTTAATTGCTGCAGCATCGCATCGATTGCTGGAATAGTTTCTCCAAGCTCCTCAATCAATAAAATTCGACCTTCTGTGCGAACTTCATATTTTGTACCTAATGTGTTAACAAGACGACGTAAATTCCCACCAATAATCTCACCGCGAGCTACACCAGGTGCAATCGTTGTTAATGGAGAAATATCCTCCGAATACTGTAATTCCATCGGTGAAAATAGCTGTAAAAACATTTTCTTTGATAACTCATCTATTCTTTCTACAGACATAAGTAGCGGTCCATGAAACGTCACTAAATTAGCATATTCGTTAATCGCGCAATGTAAATATGTAAGATCAGAGAAGCCCCAGAAGATCTTCGGATTTTCCTCAAGTAGTCCATAGTCAATCTTTTCCGCAATTCGCGCAGAACCATAGCCTCCCTTAACACAAAAAATTGCCTTCACCTCTGGATTTCTCACCATCTCATGAAAGTCAGCCAGACGCTCCTCATCATTACCTGCCAGGTAATCGTGCTTTGCCTGAATAGTATCCCCAATTATATAGTTAAGACCTAACTCTTCAAGAAAGGCTATTGCATCTCCTAGCTTTTCGGGATTTACTTGACTTGATAAAGCTACTAGTCCAACTGTATCGCCCTTTTCTAAATGTGGTACGGTGCTTTTCACCCTAACCCCTCCTATAGTTTTTCTTATTCTAGCATATAGATAATATTGTAGCATTGATTGATAGCGAAGCTAATGTCTATGACATCTAAATTTCTGAGGGAATGCTCCTCCCTTTTTACGTTCTATCCGTCACTTTGAGGGTTCTATCCACGACTTTGGCTTCTCTATCCATCACTTTGACGTTTCTATCCACGACTTTGACTGTTCTATCCACCATTTTGACGTTTCTATCCACGACTTTGGCTGTTCTATCCGCCACTTTGTTGTTTCTATCCACGACTTTGGCTTCTCTATCCGTCGCTTTGGCTCTTCTTTCCGTCTCTTCGGCTGCTCTTCTTTCCGTCGCTTTGGTAATTCTATCCGTCTCTTCGGCTCTTCTTTCCGTCGCTCTAGTTTCTATCCGTCATCTTGGCTCTTCTTTCCATCGCTTTGATGATTCTTTCCGTCACTTCGGCTCTTCTTTCCGTCGCTCTGATTTCTATCCATCACCTTGGCTCTTCCTTCCGTCGCTTTGGTGATTCTTTCTGTCACTTCGGCTCTTCTTTCCGTTGCTCTGCATGCCAAAATAAAAAAGCGTAGACTTCAAATAACATAAAGTCTACGCTTAATTTTTATTTTGTTCCGCCGTAAATAACCGTTACATTCGGATGATTTAATAATTGGCTTGCTGGGAAATCTTCAGTGATGATACCACTTTTTAATTTTTCGATAGCCTCTAGTTTTTTTTCACCAAATGCAATTAACACGATTTCCTTGGCTTTCATAATAGATTGAATGCCCATTGTAATAGCATGTGTCGGTACATCTTTAGAGTTATCAAAATAAATTGCATTTTCTGTGCGTGTAGATTCAGTTAACTCTACAATATTAGTCATTGAATCAAAAGATGTGCCTGGTTCGTTAAAGCCAATATGTCCGTTAACGCCAATGCCTAGAAGCTGCAAATCAATTCCTCCCGCTTCCTTAATTCGAGCATCATAGGCCGTACACTCGGCATCTAAATTTTCTGCCTTACCATTTGGTAAATGTATATTTTCTTCCTTAATATCTACATGATTGAATAAGTTCTCATGCATAAATGTCCAATAGCTTGCCGGACTCGATTGATCGAGACCTACATATTCGTCTAGGTTAAAGGTAATCACATCGCTAAAAGATATATTTCCAGCTTGTTGGCGTTTCACTAATTCCTTATACATTCCTACAGGAGAACCACCAGTTGCTAATCCTAAAATACTCGCTGGCTTAACTTGTAATTGTTTAGTGAAAATATCCGCCGCTACTTCGCTCATTTCATCGTATGAATTTACTTCTAACCATTTCATTTCGCTTGTCATTCGTATACCTACCTTACAATCATTATTTTTAACTAAAATAATAGGAAATATTTCTCTCTATAGTAGCTAATATTTTCATTTTACAAGTTATTTACCTACTTTTCTATTATTTTCTTTCTAATATTCACGTGTAATATCTAGCCATTTCGGTTATGTTATTTAGTAGAGGAAGTGAGGCGATTTTATGAATTCACAAATACAGCAATATTTAAAGCTTATTCAATTTCAAGGATCTTTAGAGCCATCTATTAAGCTACTTGGTCAGCTCCAAACAAGACATCTACATACCATTCCTTATGAGAACCTAGATGTTGCCTTGAAACATGGCATCTCCTTCGCTATCCCTGACCTTTTTCAAAAAATCATTATTCAACATCGCGGAGGCAATTGCTTTGAACTAAATATTTTATTTAGTTGGCTACTTCGTGAACTTGGCTTTTCTGTAACCAACCGCTATGCACAGTTTTGGCGCAACAATGAAGCAGATACTCCTATCGAGGATGTACCTATGCATCAGTTATTGCTGGTCAAATTCGATGGCCAAACCTATATTTCGGATGTTGGTGTAGGCGCACTAGCTCCTTGTAAGCCAGTTCCATTAATAGCTGGGCATCAACACCGTGAAGGTAATGAACTTTATAAAATTGAACGAGATGAAGCGAACGGCTGGATGCTGTACGAACAAAAAAAACAAAATTGGCGTTTACTTTATTGTTTTTTTGATGATGCTAACGATGCACAATTTGCACCAAGACTTTCTAAACAAAAAAATAAAATCGCTATGATTCGTACTCCTCGCGGACGACATACAATGCTTAATAACGAATTTCGAATTTACGAGGGGTACTCCCTAACAACTTATACAACTCATAACGAAAAGGAATGGCGACAAGCACTTCATCGCTTTTTTCATATTTCATTAGATTAGATTCTACTAAAAGCAAGTCTCCTCATTAATAGGAGACTTGCTTTTCTTATGGCTACATTTAATTGGTTGTACGTTCGAGCAACTCATAAACAACAACATCATTGTAAAGCTCTTTAACTAAACCAATACCATCGACAAAGTAATATGTTGAAACTCCATCACTGTATATCGACTTTTCTTCTAGAACAATTACATTATTATAATCGACACCACCTGCTTGGACAGTCCCATCTGTTGCTTTAACAGTAATTCGGATTCCTGAAATTACACCTTCATCATTTTCATGTTTAATCACGCCAATTCTAAGTGGTAGTCTAAAAGAAAAATCGTAATGTGAACTTACATTTTTGGCAATTGCTTGACCATAAAACTCGCCATCGCTAAATAAAAGCTCACTATTAAATACTTTATTAGAATTCAAATCGCTTACTGCCCACACATCATTCTTACCGTCATAATGACTATACTGATATTTTAATGTATACTGTTTTTTGTCTTTCAACGAATAATGCGAATACGTGTAGTCATACGCCGTATTTTTTAATAGATTCGGATTCGATAGCGTTAATGCACGAGCTAAAAATGCTGAAAAATGCGCTCGCGTTAAAGGTAATTTGGGCCTAAATGAACCATCATCATATCCTCTTGCTATATTATTATTAGCAATTAATGAAATTTCCTTATAGCCACTTGTTTGAGGTGAAACATCTGTAAAGTAGCTTATCCCATCCCCTTTGAATTTAAATGCTCTTTGCAGCACAATTGCCATGTGCCCTCTTGAAAGAGTTGCATCCGGATTAAATTTCTGTGCCGAAAGGAAAATGCCAGCATTTTGCACTGCCGCAATTTCTTTATAATAGGGATGTGTAATAGGTACATCCTGATACTTTGGATCTTTGACATTCGTCGTTTGCAATCCTAGAGCACGTGTTAGCATGGCAGATGCTTGCGCTCTCGTTACATTTGTATCTGGTTTAAATAAATTATCAGGATAGCCATAAATAATTCCTTTTTCCACTAAGTAATCAATTTCCGTTATCAATGTATCATCCTTGGACACATCTTTGAAGCTCGCTGCCTGTACACTTCCAAACGGTATTAACCATACAGCTAATAATAGTGCACATACTATTTTCAACATCTTTTTCATGTCTTTCCCTCACTTTCTTCATTACCTACAATATATTCCTCATTACTTATAACATACGTTTATTGGATATTATTTACAATGTGATTTTTAACAAAAAAAGCCTCCGCAATCGTTCGCAGAGACTTGTTAGTCAGATTATTTGTTTTGAATCATGCCAAAGCCTAGTCCAGTAGGGTCTACCATATAGGCAAGATAAAACTCATCGAACTCCATTTTGCCACGAACAATAATGGCACCATTCTGTTTAGCTTTAGCAATAGCTTCATTGATAGAATCCACTTCAATATGGACATTTCCTCCATTAGTTGCATCACCATAACGTGTGGTTGATTTCCGTTCCTACTGGGCCATTTCCTGGGTGAGTCCGATGAGCCGTGGTATTATGCAATTGTAAAAAACATCATGACCTAGGTATTTAACTATTCATTAATTAGTAAAATATTGTATAATCGAATTAGAACGACCGTTCAAATATTTTGAAGGAGTAAATCATTTATTGAATAAAAGACGTTATGATAGCGAGAAAGCAAAAGTTGAAATTATGGAACACGCGGTTAGTTTGTTTTCTCAAAAAGGCTATAATCAAACATCAGTAGGAGATATTTCAACCGCTTCAGGCTACAGCAAAGGACATATTTATTATCATTTTGAAAACAAAGAAAAGCTTTTTGTTCTTTTATCGCAACAAACAATGCAAGACTGGCACAACAAATGGCTGCAAAAAGAATGTACCTACTCCACGGCAACAGAAAAATTATATGGCATGGCCATGCATGTTCTCTATCATTACCAAACACCCTTATTAAGATCAGGGCAAGAACTAGCTTCCAATCCAAAATCGAGCCCTGAATCTGTGCAACAATTATACAATTTAGCGATTGTACCAATGGGTGCTTATCGTGTGATTCTTCAAGAAGGAATTGATAAAGGGGAATTTGTTCATGGAAATATTGATGAGTGGACAGTTCTACTAGGCACATGGCTAGGGGGTTTATGTCAGCTGACAAATACCCAGGATCTTAAAGCACTAGAGCCACTCTTTAACCAGGCAATAACCATTTTTTTAAAGGAGATAAAAAAAGGTGGGATATAAATGAAAATTGCATGTATAGGAGACAGCTTAACAGAAGGTCGACCTGGGGTTTCATTTTTTAAACTACTAACAACAAGACATCAACATATCGAATTTGATAATCTCGGTAAACCAGGTGAAACAGTAAAAAGCTTACACAGTCGTTTAGAGAAATCGAAGCTAGCTACTTATTATGACCTCAGCTTTCTTTGGATTGGTGTCAACGATGTCTATGCTAAACTTTTGAAAGTGCAGGCACAGCCAGTTACAAAAGATCATCAAGAATTTAAAGATTACTATGTAAATTGTTTAGAAATGATTTTAGCATCCTCTAAACATGTTGTTTTAGTAACACCAGCTTTAATAGGAGAAACAATAAAAAACACTTCAAATATGGAATTAAAAGAGTTGTCCACCATTATTCAGTCCATTTCTTCTAAATATGCAAATGTTAGCTTTTTAAATATGCAAGAAGTGTTTGAGCATCAATTGGAACAAGTTAATAGTTCGGATTATATTAACACAAATGTTATGCGAGTAATGAAAGATGTACTGTTTTATAAAAAACCTTTGCGAATTGACCGATTATCCAAAAAGAGAGGGCTACATTTAACGTTAGATGGCGTTCACTTAAACAGTAGAGGAGCAGAACTTGTCGTGGAAGAATACACAGCTGTAATTGAACAGCTCCAACTGCAGGAGGCTACTGTCCATTTGGATCTCATAGAGAGGTGACGAAAATGAGAAAGGTTGCGATTGTTACTGGAGGTGTATCCGGTATAGGGAAGGCTATCTGCAAAGAGTTAGTTGGCCGTAATGTATTTGTTATTATTGCAGATATCAACGAACATGATGGACGTCTTCTAGAGGCAGAATTAAATAAAGATGATGCTTCAAATGCTCGATTTGTTGAACTAAATGTAATCGATTACAAAAGTGTTGAACGTGTCATTACAAATGTATATGAGGAATTTCAAAGATTAGATTATTTATTTAATAATGCTGGAATAGCTATGTATGGTGAAATGTATGATATGTCGATGGACGAATGGAAAAACATTGTGGATCTTAATTTATGGGGCGTTATATATGGTACTCAAGTTGGCTATCAAATCATGAAGGAACAAGGTTTTGGACATATCATCAATACATCATCAGCAGCAGGGTTAGGACCATCTCCTATATCTGCGGCATATTCAACTACGAAGCATGCTGTGGTGGGCTTAACGACATCACTACACTATGAGGCTGAGGAATTTGGCATCAAGGTAAGTACGCTATGTCCGACTTTTGTTGATACACCTATTTTTGATAAAGCAACAGCTATTAATATCGATAAATCAGTGATGTCCAAACAATTGAAAAAGCAAAAAATGATGTCTCCACAGCAACTAGCAAAAATCACTATTGCAGGCGTACACAAAAATAAGCCTATTATCTGTCCTATGCCAATGCGTAAAACAATGGATGTTATCTTTACAATCTTCCCTTCGTTGCATAGGGCATTAATGAGAATGGTCTGTAAAGTAAGTAGAAAAGCTCGATTAACATAAACATGTAACGTAAAAGCTTTCTTCCAGATGGTAAAAAACCGCTATGCTTTTCCGCCGGCAAGGCATGAGCCGCATCAGGGCAAGAAATAGGGTGTTGGACACGAAGGCATATGTCTCCTTCGCTACATTTTCATTTACACTTCATCTCAAAAACAAGTTGTAGGAGTTTTGCGGCTTTTTACCTTTATATTTAAGATAACTAAAACACTGAACGGAATAACCCCTTTTCAAAAGACAAATAGCTAGTTATTTATGCTTTCCTCCATCATTTTTATAAATACCTAAAAGTAATATAATTAACCCTATAACAAAAATTAAAGGAGATAAAAACATCATAATCGATGTTGCCCAACTATTTTTAACCACTATTCCATACATTACGCCAATTACAAAAGATAAGAACGGTGCAAACGCTATCATTGTAATGATACCCCAAACGATGTAATTCCCTTTCTCTGACCTTCCTTCGGTTAATTGGAATCCCGCTATTAAACCAACTAATACTATCAATAAAGCAATGACAAACGCCATTTCAAATCACCTCCCTCTTTCCTTCTATAATATGCTTCATTAGTTTAGTGGTTTGGTAACATAACACTAGGCTTATTAAAAATGTCTAAAATTGCGCTCAGACGGAACGGAAAATCAGCTTAACATTATGATGATAAGCCTGTTTAACTTCTTTCAGCGTGTGTTTGGACAAGAGGAACTCAGTCTAAGAACGCCACGTCCTGTGGCAATTTTTCTGTGCGAAAGCGAAGCGACAGCAACACGGTTTTATCTGTGCGAAAGCGAAGCGTCAGCAACAACACCGGCGTTAGCACTACGCTTTCGCGCAAAAAACATCTGCTGCTGACGCTGCGTTAGCACTACGCTTTCGCGCAAAAAACATCTGCTGCTGACGCTGCGTTAGCACTACGCTTTCGCGCAAAAAACATCTGCTGCTGACGCTTCGCTTTCGCGCAAAAAACATCTGTTGGCCTAAAGCCTCCGGCGGATGTCACGGAATTATGCCGAGGTATAATTGATTCAAAAAAAAACACAACCATCAATAAATGTGGTTGTGTTTTTTACGGTTCAATTTAAATAACTTCTTGTAAAATGACACCGTCGCTCATTTTAATAATACGATCCGAATAAGCAAGCATTTCTTCATCGTGTGTCACCATTAAAGTAGTAATGTTTAACGTTTTAGTCAAATCTCTAATTAGTAACATAACCTCTTTTGATCTTTGCGAATCTAAGCTTGCTGTTGGTTCATCTGCGAATAGAACTTTCGGTTTATGAATGATTGCTCGGGCAATAGCAATACGTTGCTTCTCGCCACCTGACAATGACGAAGGATAAGCCATTTTTCGATGGTCCATTCCTACTAATTTTAGTATTCGATTAACTTCATTTTTTTGTTCCTGCTTCTTTAATTTTGATTCAGAAACATCTAGCATTAGCAGTAGTTGCTCCTCAACTGTAAGAAATGGTACAAGGTGTGCAAACTGAAAGACAAACCCAAATTCACTTGCTCGTACTTTTCGAACCTCTTCAGAGCTCATGCTGGTCATATTTTTCCCCTCAAATATAACCTGCCCACCTGATGCAGGCTGAAGCCCAGCAGCAATTGTCAAAAGCGTACTTTTTCCGGAGCCAGATGCACCGACCAATGCTGTTATTTCCCCTTCATTTAGAGAAAGATCTATCCCTTTAAGTATTTCTTCCTCTATCTCGCCATTCCTAAACGTTTTTCTAACTTCATCGATTTTAAATAAAGTCATACTAAGCCTCTCCTTGCTGTATCGCTTGTAATGGTTGAATTTTTTTAATTTGGATGCCTGAAATTGTAGCACCGATAAATCCAATAATTAGGAATACGATCGATAATTGCGTTGTTGTCGCAATTGTTAAAGTGAAAGGCATTCCTTTTGGCGCTATCAGATTAAATGCTTGGCTAAAGGCTACCGACAAAATAAGTGAAATAACTGTAATGATAGCCATCTGTGCCCATATCATTTTGAATAATTTACTCGTTTTCACACCAATGGCTTTCAAAATTCCGTATAAACCAATTTTTTGAACGTTCATCATATAGAAGAAGATCGCAAACAGCATCCCACTAATGACTACTAAAAACCAAACAATCATATTTAAAGACATTTGTTCTGCGCTATAGCTTGGGATTGTATTAAGAAACTCTTTATTTGAAAATGATTCTAATCCAGCAAATTCTTTTGAAGAATCTCCATCTGGTACGAAAATCATCTGCATTTCCTCAACACGGTAAATTTCTTGATAATCCACTTTATTAATATAGGCAACCGGTGCATGACTATATTTCTTTTGGTCGACAAATCCTTTTACTACAAACTTGCCACTAAATTGATTATTCGTTAATGTATCTCCTACTTTAATACCTTTATCTTTCATTGAGCTATCTAATATGACTTCCTCATGTTTCACATTTTCAAATAACTCTGAATCAGTAGATGTAACAAAGGCAACGCTTTGCTGCTTATTATCCTTATCATTTAAAAAGCCCATTTGTAGTGAAAAAGCTACTGCATCCTTTTCATTACTCAATATTTCATTTTGTTTATCGCTATCTATTTTTGACAGATTATAAGTTTGATCTGCATCCTTATTCATATAAAATTGTCCTTGTGGCAAATCTTTAATTAAAGCGGCATTATCTTGTGATAATCCATTCGCCAAACCTGAAATAATAAAAGTTAAAAAACTAACTAGAAAAACAATTGAACCTAATATTAAAAATCTTACTTTATTCTTCTTAATTTCTTTCCACGCAAGATTCATAGTTAACTCCTCCATTCCTTTTTACATCCTTATCATAAAATCCTTAAATGAACGGAACATGAACTAATCATTAAAAATGAAATATTTTTAACTTCTTTCAGCAATTATTTTATGTAACGTAAGTGAAACGGCAGTTACAAATGTTTTATGTAACGTAAGTGAAACGGCAGTTACAAATGTTTTTTGTAGCGAAAGCGTAGCGTCAGCTACAATTGTTTTATGTAACGTAAGTGAAACGGCAGTTACAAATGTTTTTTGTAGCGAAAGCAAAGCGTCAGCTCCAATTATGCCGAGGCATAATTGATCAAAAAAAGCTCATAAACCTTTTCCTTTTTAGGTTTACGAGCTGATTGTAAAATTATTATTGGCCATCTAAACGAATGACAGCTTTTCTATGATATTTTGGCGTTTCCTCTAGTTTTGATTCGTACAAAATCACTTCTTCTACTAGAAATTTAGGTAGTTGAAAATTTTCTTCTAGCAATGCTTCGAATGGAATTTTCCCGCTGGCCTCATCCCATTTCCTTGCAACAGTTATATGGGGTGTAAAGGGCTTCTTATCCAGTTCAAATCCAGCCTTCAAACAATCTCGGTATACTATTTCTCTCACAAAATTTAATTGCTGTGATTCAAGCAGATCAACCCATAAAATTCTTGGATATTCTTTTCTTCCAAAAGTATTGAACCCTTGAATTTTTATTTCGAATGGAGGAACATTCAAAAGATTTTTCCTCGTTTCATCTATTACATCCTGTAATTGTTCTTCATCCGCATGACCTAAAAAAGCTAAAGTAATGTGATAATCTTCCTGATGTACCCATCGTTTAAAATGAAAATCTGTTTTCATTTCTTCACATCTCACTTTAAGAGTTGCTTTAATATCTGAAGGAAGTGGTACGGCAATAAAAAAATGTCTGTTCATAATCATAACCTCTCTCATCATCAAAAATGCTTCTTATGAGGCATTATGTCATTTCCTACTATAATTTAACCATTACTACTCATGTTAAAGCGGCGAAGACTACCTAGCTAAGAGGAAGACATTCCTTCCATTTAAATAACCCACTTTGCTTTTTAGCTGAGTGGGCCATAACCTTCATTTCTATATTCTTTCTCACTTTACAATGATAACATGTAAAGTGAGGTGGTCTAAATGAAACAACAAGATTATTACCAAAATCTGCTGATAAGACTTTGTAAAGCACACAATATTTCTCCTCGAAAACCTAGATTTATTGAAGTTGAAGATGTGATTACTATTAATGTTAAAAATCATTTGAAAGAAGGAGTAGATTTGGAATGCTTTAAAATTAAATCTTATTTATCAAACGGTTGGACCTTTAGGTATAAAATTTAATCAGCAATTACTTTTATACCCGGGTGGAAATAGATTGGATAGAGTAACAGTAACCTTTACCAAAAAGGATTATATAGCTTTAAACAAAAAATTAGAAAGTGGTGTAATAAATTAATGGGTAGCTTAATGCTATCTTTTATTAATAATACTAACTTGACCAGCAGCTGTATCACTCTTAACAAAAACAAAACATACATATCAATCTTTGTTGGTTTTCGATCATATGATATAAAAGAGTTTTAGACTAATATTGTTAAAATTTCTTTACTGTGTATACGCAATAAAAAACCTCTCAAAAAACACCTTTTGAGAGGATCTTAATTGCTTTCTACAAATAAAAAAAGAACCCTTGCATATCAAGGATTCTTTACTAAATATGATACCGGTGGTCGGGGTCGAACCGACACTCCAAAGGAACACGATTTTGAGTCGTGCGCGTCTGCCTATTCCGCCACACCGGCATAATGGAGATAAAAAAAATCGGATAAACCGATTGAGTAATAAATTATGGAGGCGGCAACCGGATTTGAACCGGTGATAAAGGTGTTGCAGACCTGTGCCTTACCACTTGGCTATGCCGCCATAATAATTAATTGGAGCGGAAGACGAGGTTCGAACTCGCGACCCCCACCTTGGCAAGGTGGTGTTCTACCACTGAACTACTTCCGCAAAAAAAATGGCTGGGGTACCTGGATTCGAACCAGGGCGTGACGGAATCAAAATCCGTTGCCTTACCGCTTGGCTATACCCCAAAAGAAAAGTTAGATATATATAAATGGGGCGACTGATGGGAATCGAACCCACGAATGCCTGAACCACAATCAGGTGCGTTAACCACTTCGCCACAACCGCCATATTACTATATTTTATTATTTAAAATTAAATGGGGCGACTGATGGGAATCGAACCCACGAATGCCTGAACCACAATCAGGTGCGTTAACCACTTCGCCACAACCGCCATATTATTATTTTAAATTAATTGGCAGGGGCAGTAGGAATCGAACCCACACCAAAGGTTTTGGAGACCTCTATTCTACCGTTGAACTATGCCCCTATTAAATTAAAACTGGTGGAGGGGGACGGATTCGAACCGCCGAACCCTAAGGAGCGGATTTACAGTCCGCCGCGTTACAGTCCGCCGCGT
>NZ_JBFTHS010000021.1:0-155165 GCF_056394365.1 Lysinibacillus sp. 10T31 | reverse complement strand
ACTTTCAAAAAGGTCATCTTATAGGGTATTTTTGTTTATAATGAAGAAAAAAACGAGCGGTGGTAAATAGTATGACTAAGAATTTATTTTCGAAACAACAACAGGCACAATTAAAATTAAATCCATATGTCAAAACGGTAAGCGCGAAAGCTATTACTTATACAGATGAATTTAAAGAATTTTTTATTGATGAATACGATAAAGGAAAATATCCAAGTGAAATTTTTCTTGAGGCGGGTTTTGACATTGAAGCCCTTGGTCCAGCACGTATTCWGAGAGCTTCGAATCGTTGGCGTACGGCTTAYAAAGAGCATGGGWTAACAGGTTTAGAAGATGCCAGAAAACATACTTCAGGTCGCCCTTTAGAGCGTGAATTAAGTTTAGAAGAAAAATACGCACGCTTAGAGGCGAAGATGAAATTGTTAGAAGCAGAAAACGAACTTTTAAAAAAGCTAGATCAACTCGAAAGGCAGATGATGAGGCAGAAATCAAAATAAGTACTACACAAAAATTYAAGTTAATCCATCAAACCATTGAAAAATATCAATTAAAACGAATGGTACGATATCTTTGTGAAATCGCAAATGTTTCACGCTCAGGCTACTATCGCTATTTTAGTGAAGAAGCTCTCTTGACTCGTCAAAAACAGAATGAAGAAGATGAAGTGGTGAAAGAAATCATTTTAAAGGCTTTTCATTTCCGAGGACGAAAGAAAGGCGCACGTCAAATAAAAATGACACTAGAAAACCAATATGCAATTACATACAACCTCAAACGTATCCGTCGCATTATGAAAAAATTTAATATCATCTGCCCCATTCGAAAAGCAAATCCAGCGCGTCGCATGGCAAAAGCAACGAAGGAACATCGCATATGCCCTAACAATTTACACCGCAACTTCAAGCAAGGTGTGGCAGGAAAAGTATTACTAACCGATATCACATATCTAAATCTAACATATGGAGGCGGCAAACGTGCTTATTTATCAACGATAAAAGACGCCGAAACAAATGAAATTTTAGCTTATGAAGTATCTTCTACAATGAGTATAGAAATTGCGCTCAACACGTTACATAAATTGAAGAAGCATCGCCATTTAGGGAAGATGCCTTTATCCATTCGGATCAAGGTTTCCACTATACRAATCCAAAATTCCGAGCCTTAGTGAAGAAAATTGGCTTAGGACAGTCCATGTCACGTCGAGGAAACTGTTGGGATAATGCGCCACAAGAATCATTCTTTGGGCATTTTAAAGAYGAAACAACTATTAGARCATGTGAAACGTTAGAAGAAGTAAAAAAAGAAATTAAGAGTTATATGATTTACTACAATCATTATCGAGGGCAATGGAATTTAAAAAAGCTGCCGCCTGCAAAATACAGACAGCAGCTTCAAAAAGTTGCCTAACCTTTTTTAAATGTCCTTTACAAAGGGTACATTTTAGTTTTCTAGTATGCCTTTTTTAGGCTTATTAACAGTGATTATCTGTTCCGGTCTAGCTCTTTCCTAGGGCTGTCTATGTGTTACTTTCCAAGGTGCAGTTCAAAATCAGAACGCAATGTTTATCTCGCGAAAGCAAAGTGACAGCTATATTATTACGTCAAAGCGAAATTGATTAATCATCCTATAGCATACTATCCTTCGGAGCTTCATATGATGCAAGGGGAGGGATTATTATCGAACAGAAAACTTGGAATATGAGTGAAACTTTTTGTTTTCCTGGTTATGGCTGCCCAACAGAAATAGCAGCTGTACAAATTAAGCCGCGGTGGCAGACGATGCAGTTAGAAGATTCTTTACGATTAATGGGTATTTATCATATCACAGCACATGTTCGCTTTGATTTTCAAGACATGGAAGCTTTCATGGATGATGAAGAATTAGTACAAATTGATGCGTTAGATATTCAAGGGGATACTGGTTATTTTGAGTATGCAGTTCCTTTAAATGTGGATTTACCAAAGGATGCAGCTATTGAAGATTTAATGGTAAAGGATATTCGACCTATATTGACTAATCAGATGTGTCAGCTCGAATGGAAAGTTACAAGTACTTTTAATGAGCCTGAGCCAGCATTCGAAAAAGCGCATATTTTAGAAAAACAGCCTGTTGCTGTCAATGCCTCAGCTCAGATAGAGAATGTGGCTTTTAAAGAAACGTCACAGGTAAAACAACCTGAAACTGTAGTAGCTTCGATTCAAGAAGAAAAATCTGCAGCTGTAGCAGCTTCGGCACAAGAAGAAAAATCCGCAGTTGTAACAACATCAAAACAAGAAGAAAAATCAAAGATTGTAACATTTGCAGCACAAAAGGAAAAGTCTGAAGCAATAGTAGCTTCAGACAAAAAAGAAAAGTCTGCACAAGCTGAGCAAAAAACAGTGTTGAGGGAATCCTCAAGTCATATTGTAGTCCGTGAGTCCAGCACTTGGCAGGAAGTTCCGTCTATGATCTGGGATTTAACGGAAGACTATACACCGCTAAAGGTTCGTGTTTCAAATGACTTCATTCAAAAGTAAATAGCATAGAAGTAACAGGAGCAATAAGATAATGAAATCTCCAGATGTTGGAATGATGATGACACGTATAAACTGAAAAACACAAATTGGCACAATTATCGTTTTGCAATAAAAACGAAATTGTCGTAGCCATGGTGGTAAATGCCAAGGATTATACTTACGTCGACGCATTTGAATTTTCACTTCCTTTTCTAGTAGTGCTTCCTAAAAAATGACTAAATCACTTGAAAAATTCTACGATTTTGCGGTACAATGTGAAAAAGTCGAATATAGATGCTATGACAGGGAAGAGTAAATTATTAGTACATTTTAAGAGAGGAAACGGTAGCTGAAAAGTTTCTATATGTACCTAATTGAATGTAGCCCTCGAGCAGCTTTAGTGAACTAACAGTAGTTAAAGCCGGTTAAACACCGTTACCGAATTGAGAGCCAGTAGTAAAAGGCTTAAGTAAGTAGTACATTTTTTTCTAATGAAATGTGTGACAGCTTAAATCGCCTCTGCTGGAATTAAAGGTGGTACCGCGAACTTAAACTCCTTCGTCCTTTTAGACGTTAGGAGTTTTTTTTATTTTCATTAATCTTCTGGTACATATGCCTCTACCTGAGACATAAAAACAGAATGATTGGTACAATCTCACACATGAAAAATTATTAAGTCAACAGGAGGAGTCAAAATGACAGAAAACATTTCAATGCCTACAAAATATGATCCGCAGTCCATTGAAGCGGGTCGTTATGAATGGTGGTTACAAGGGAAATTTTTTGAGGCGCAGCCTACAAGTGACAAGGAGCCTTATTCTATTGTTATTCCACCACCGAATGTAACAGGTAGATTGCATCTTGGTCATGCTTGGGATACAACATTACAAGATATTTTAATTCGTATGAAGCGCATGCAAGGTTATGATGCACTTTGGTTACCAGGAATGGACCATGCAGGTATTGCGACACAGGCAAAAGTAGAGGCCAAACTAAGAGAAGATAATATTACACGTTATGATTTAGGTCGTGAAAAATTCCTCGAAAAAACATGGGAATGGAAAGAAGAGTATGCTGGGCATATTCGCGATCAATGGGCGAAACTTGGTCTTGGATTAGATTATTCTCGTGAGCGTTTCACACTTGATCAAGGTCTTTCCGATGCAGTTAAAACTGTTTTCGTTCAATTATATGAAAAAGGCTTAATTTATCGTGGCGAACGCATTATTAACTGGGATCCTGCTGCAAAAACAGCATTATCAGATATTGAAGTTATTTATCAAGATGTTCAAGGTGCATTCTATCATATGAAATACCCATTAGCTGATGGCTCAGGATATGTGGAAGTTGCGACTACACGTCCTGAAACAATGCTAGGTGACTCAGGGGTAGCCGTTCACCCGAAAGATGAGCGCTATCAACACTTAATCGGTAAAACAGTTATTTTACCAATCGTAGGTCGTGAAATTCCGATCGTAGCAGATGACTACGTAGATATGGAATTTGGTACTGGGGTTGTAAAAATGACACCAGCACATGATCCTAATGACTTTGAGGTTGGTAACCGCCACAACCTAGAACGCATTCTTGTTATGAATGAAGATGGTACAATGAACGAGCTTGCTGGCAAGTATAACGGTATGGATCGCTTTGAATGCCGTAAGCAAATCGTAGCTGATTTACAAGAATCGGGCGTGCTTATCCGTATTGAAGAGCATACACATTCAGTAGGTCACTCTGAACGTTCTGGTGCTGTTGTAGAGCCATATCTATCAGCACAATGGTTCGTAAAAATGCAACCACTTGCTGATGCTTCCCTTGCTCTTCAAAAAGATGAAGAAGGGCAAGTAAACTTTGTACCATCTCGTTTCGAAAACACATATTCTCGCTGGATGGAAAACATTCGTGACTGGTGTATCTCTCGTCAGTTATGGTGGGGTCACCAAATCCCAGCTTGGTATCATAATGAAACAGGTGAAATTTACGTAGGAAAAGAAGCACCAGTAGATGCAGAAAATTGGACACAAGATGAAGACGTATTAGATACATGGTTCTCGTCAGCACTTTGGCCATTTTCTACAATGGGTTGGCCAGATGAGACAAATGAAGAATATAAACGTTACTATCCAACAAGCACACTTGTAACTGGTTATGATATTATTTTCTTCTGGGTTTCTCGAATGATTTTCCAAGGTCTTGAATTTACAGGTCAGCGTCCATTCAAAGATGTATTAATTCACGGTTTAGTACGTGATGGTGAAGGACGTAAGATGAGTAAATCACTTGGCAATGGTGTGGACCCTATGGACGTTATTGATCAATACGGTGCCGATTCATTACGTTACTTCTTAGCTACTGGATCTTCACCTGGTCAAGATTTACGCTATACAACTGAAAAAGTAGAAGCAATTTGGAACTTCTCTAATAAAATTTGGAATGCCTCTCGTTTTGCTTTAATGAACATGGAAGGTATGACATTTGATGAAATCGACTTAACTGGTGAAAAATCAGTTGCCGATAAATGGATTCTAACTCGCTTAAATGAAACGATTGAACGTGTAACATCACTTGCAGAACGTTACGAATTTGGCGAAGTTGGCCGCGAGCTTTATAACTTCATTTGGGATGATTTCTGTTCTTGGTATATTGAAATGGCGAAATTACCGTTATACGGTGATGACGAAGCAGCTAAGAAAACAACTCGTTCTATTTTAGCTTATGTTTTAGATCAAACTATGCGTCTATTACATCCATTCATGCCATTCATTACAGAAGAAATCTGGCAGCACTTACCTCATGAAGGTGAATCAATCACAGTGGCAGCATGGCCAACTGTACGTACGGATCTTCATTTTGCAGAGGAAGCGGACAATATGAAGCTCCTAATGGATATTATACGTTCAGTACGTAATATTCGTGCGGAAGTAAATACACCTATGAGCAAAAAAGTACCGCTATATATTTCAGCGAAGGATGCTGCAACGGCTACAGTACTTGAAGCCAATAAAGCATATTTAGAAAAATTCTGTAATCCAGAAACGCTAACAATTGGAGAAGGCTTAGAGGCTCCTGGTCAGTCAATGACAGCAGTAGTAACTGGAGCTGAGCTATTCCTACCGCTTGTTGGACTTATTAATCTAGAAGAAGAAATTGCTCGTCTTGAAAAAGAATTAGAGAAATGGGCAAAAGAAGTCAAACTTGTAACTGGTAAGTTATCGAATGAGAAATTCGTGTCTAAAGCGCCAGAAGCATTAGTTAATGCAGAACGTGAAAAATTAGCCGATTACGAAAGTAAACATGCGGTTGTATTAAAACGTTTAGAAGAACTGAAAAATATGTAAGATTGAGACAGCGGATGGCGAAAGTCATCCGCTGTTTTTTTATATTGATTTTATTTAAAATAAAAGATATGTGTTTTTTAGCTTTCATTCAAAGTAAAAGAGTTTTTTTCGAAATGTATGTGTATTGGGCTCTACTTATACTAAAATAGAGGTATTGTAGTAAGAGGGAGTGTTTCTTTTGTTTAAGACGATGAAAGAATGTACAGATTTTATTTTTACGTTAAAGGCAGTTGATCATAAACGTGCACCGCTCGTATTGATGCGAGAGGTATTAGCGCTTATTAATAATCCACAGGACAAGCTACGCACTATCCATTTAGCTGGCTCAAATGGAAAAGGGTCAACAGTGAATGCGCTAAGAGAAATGTTACAACATGCTGGCTATAAAGTAGGCGCCTTTACTTCACCTCATTTAGAGCGTGTAAATGAACGTATGACTATTAATGGAAATCAGATTTCTGATGCACAATTTTTACACTATATGAACAAAGTTGCTGAGATTATTGAGACCCATTATGAAGGTGACTTTCCGAGCTTCTTTGAAGTTGTGACACTTATTATGTTCCAATATTTTGCGGATGAAGAAGTGGATATTGCGCTGATTGAAACTGGACTTGGTGGACGTTTAGACGCTACGAATGTCATCACGCCTCTAATTTCAATTATTACAACGATTTCATTAGAACATACTGCATTTTTAGGAGATACATTAGCAAAGGTAGCGTTTGAGAAGGCGGGAATTATTAAAGAAAATGTACCTGTTGTAGTGGGTGTTAAAAGTGAGGACGCACTCACTGTTATCGAGGAGGTAGCCAATGAGCGTCATGCCCCATGCCTTGTTTTAGGGAAGGATTTTACGGTTGAAAACATTGAACAAGGAACTAATATGCAGCACTTTAATTACCGAAAAGCAAATGTGGAGATGGCAGCTGTCCCATTAAAAATGGCCGGGCCGCATCAAATTAATAATGCAAGCCTTGCGATTACAGCAATCCTAACGTTAAGAGAGAATGGAGCCATTGATATTTCAGATGAATCAATCCGTCAAGCTTTGGCAAAAGCTCAGTGGGCAGGCCGATTTGAGCAATTACCTGGCAATATTATCTTAGACGGAGCACACAATTCAGAAGGAACTGCCGCACTAATTCAAACACTAAAAACGGTCTACCCACACCAAAACTATCGATTTATATATGCGGCATTATCGGATAAAGATCATGCGAAAAGTATTGCTTTAATGGATAGTATTGCTACATCAATTGCATTTACACAAATTGAGCTACTGAATGCTATGCCTGCTGATCAATTAGCTGCATTATCTACAAATACGAACAAAATGTATAATGCGAATTGGTGTGAAATGGTTCAAACGATGCTGCATCGAAGAAATGATGAAGATGTTATCGTCATTACAGGCTCATTGTATTTTATAGCTGAAATACGACAATGGCTTCAGGGGGAACAACGATGATCCCTAAATTGAATAGCTACAAGGAAAAGTGGAATGTTCAAAGTGATGATGTTATTAAACCTGGTCTAACTGCGATTGAAGAGGCATTGGCACTAGTAGGTAATCCAGAAAACAAATTGCAAGTCGTGCACTTAGCAGGGACTAACGGTAAAGGCTCGACACTTACATTTCTAGAATCAATCGCCAAAGAACATGGCTTACGTGTTGGTAAATTTATGTCTCCTTGTATTGTGGACGTGCATGACCAAATTCAAGTAGCGGGTCAAGCTATTACAGAAGCGGAAATGAATCATGTATTCCAACAAATGCAGGCAGCCGGACTAAGTGGGAAACTAACAGATTTTGAACTTTTAACGGTCGCAACATTTTTACACTTTGTTGCTAGTGATGTAGATATTGCCCTTATTGAAGCAGGTATGGGGGGCTTACTTGATAGTACGAATGTGGTTACACCAATTGTGTCAATTATACCGAGTATCGCATTAGAGCATACGAATTTTTTAGGAAATACGATTGAAAGTATTGCCCAGCATAAAGCAGGAATTATTAAGCCATATCGTCCAGTTATTATCGGAGATCTACCGTTAGAAGCGAAGAATATCGTCTATCAGGAAGCTCAAAAAAAACATTCATCTGTTCTTGAGTTAAATCGTCAATTTTATGTGGAGCAAGAGAATGATGGAGAGAGCTACAAGTATAATAACAATGGCTTCCGTATAACAAAGCTTATACGCACAATGAAGGGGGCACATCAGGCGAATAATATGGCGCTCGCTATTACAGCCTTTTTTGAAGTGGCAACAGCATTAGAGTTACAAGTTAGTAAAGAAGCTATTCAAAAAGCTGTAAAAAACGCAACCCTTTTAGGACGTTTTGAAGAAATTATGCCTTATATTTTTTTAGACGGTGCGCATAATCCAGCGAGTGCTGAGAAATTAATAGAAACGATTAAGCAGGAGTTCCCAGGTGAGCAGATTACTTTTGTAATTGGTATTCTTGCTGATAAGGCTGTAAAAGAGATTTTGCAGCATTTCGAGCAGGTAAGTGATAATTTTTACTTTGTTGATTTCAATAATCCCCGTGCGATGGCTGCTCACAACATGCTTGAGCTGTCGAACGCTTCTCATAAAGTAGTTTTAGAAGATTATGTGCAATTTTTAAAACTACAGTCAGAAAACAAATCGAGAACGATTGTATCGGGTTCGTTGTATTTATTAACGGAAGTACGTAGTAGATTTAAAAATATATAACATCTAGTTGAGCGAACAATATATTTACAGTAAAGAATCAGGTACTCATTAAAAAATGAGTCCTGATTTTTTAAAAATCAAGTGTGAAAATTATTTATACTATGGACTATTTCAAATTGATTTCCGCAAGGATCTACAATTTCTTTATTAAATAAATTAATTTTTGGATACTCTCTCTTTGATTTCCTCGAGCACTTTTTCCCAATATATCTTCATTTCTTCTCTTACATTCTGATCGAGTAGTTTTTCTTGATGAAAACTAATAGTTGTTTTATTGCTTGCACTCGATATAATACGAACTTGAACTGTTGATGCCTTTTCCCATCCTACCTTTTTCCAAGTCAGGCGAAGTAGGTGTAAAGGTTTGACAACACGTAGTTCTCCTGAACCTAATTTCGTAATATATTTCTGACCTGGTTCAAGGGTAATGTTCATGCTCTCTCCTAACCATAAGCTTAATCCATCTTGTGAAGTAACAAGGTTCCAGGCTTCTTCTTGAGAAATAGGGAAAGTCCGTCTAACACCTACCTGAAATCCAGCCGTTTTTGTTTGTCCAATAATTTTTGGGTTATCCATCATATCACCTCATATCGATTATTTGTCAGTAAATAATATTATTTCTATTTTCATTTAATCATTACTAAAAGTTAGGAACAATAGTGATCAAAACGTATGCCCTGTATATAAGTTGATTGGGGGGAGACTGGACGCCCCCAGGAAAACGGAACGAAAATCAACTACATGTTATGGTGAAGAACTATTTAACTATTTCCTTTCTATTAACACCTTTATACATTCAGCAAAATTATTCTTTGATAGAGATACAAAAAGAGTGGAGTAAAGAATCCACCTTTTTTGTTTATAGTAAAACTTTCGTTGCAAAAATATTTAATTTTGACGTAAAACTTCGACCATAACTATTAAATCGAAATGTAGTAAATTCGCATTTACTCACCCTTTTATACATATACTTATATATCAAATTGTAACAATATCGTCTTGTCTAAATTTACTTTGTTATGTTAAAGAAAGAGGTGATGGTCGAATGAAAATTGTCAGTCATGTATTGAAAAAACAAGTATTTCGAGCGATGGTTATTGGAGGTATAGTTGGACTTTTTGGTGTAGCCCTTTTTTTAGGTATTCTTCAAGCAAGTACTAAATTTTCTTTAAAAAATGATAGCACTGAGGTAGCCACTAAAAGTAATGATGGTAACTCAGCCGGAGAAACAATTCCGACAGCTGGGGGAGCAACGAACGGTCCCATGTTTTTTGCAAGTCAAGCTGGGGTCTATTCAAATTATGAAAGTGCTAGCTCGTTTGTATCTGAACATCCTTCATTAAAAGAAAGTGCTATAGTCGAGGTTGATGGGAAATTTTATATTTGGACAAGTATGGTAACAGATGAAAGTCAGCTTGTCTTTTTAAAAGATCCTGCAACCTTTAAAAAAGCATTTACTTTAAGTGGTGACAGTTGTAAGGAGGCGACGATTGCGGAACTTCCATCTGTGCTAGCTGACAAAAATGCAACAAAATTAAATTTTAAGGATAAATCGAAGGATTCTACGTTGCCTGCTGATTGGCAATCTATTGGAGCAGCAGCCTCGTCTATTTCAACCGATATCAGCATCGTTCGCTTACAAGTTTTTGCCCATTACAAATCAAAAAATGCTTGTCTTCAAGTGAAATTTTAAGCACAAAAGATGGTGAAATAAGCATTATCTTGACTATTAGAAAATTTTCAAATCCCAATTTCTCCGTTATGATATCTAATAAGGAGGAATGGTCAGACAATGTTTAAAACAAATCACAAGCTAGTGCTTGCTTCAGCTTCACCACGACGAAAAGAATTGCTTGCTATGCTATCACTTCCATTCGACATAAAAACTAGTGAAGTAGAGGAGAAAAGCGTCAAGGCAACTACAATGCAAGATTATGTAAAAGGTGTAGCTCTATTAAAAACACGTGATGTTGCGCAGAAAGCTCCAAATGCCACGATTATTGGAGCAGATACTATTGTTGTTTATGATGATGAGCTACTCCATAAACCCAAAAATCGTGAGGAGGCAATTTCTCACTTATTACGCTTATCAGGTAAGCGTCATGCGGTCATGACAGCTGTTGCCATTATTGAGCCTAACGGTAATGAAACTACATTCGTCGAAGAAACAAATGTTGTCTTCCATCATTTATCGCAGGAGCTCATCGAAGCATATGTAGATTCGGGAGATCCATTTGATAAAGCAGGTGGTTATGGCATTCAAACTGCTGGAACCCTTTTAGTAAAACGAATTGAAGGAGATTATAACAATGTTGTCGGCTTACCACTTGCAGCGTTGTTTACGCAATTGGTAGCACTCAATATTATCCAATTTGCGAAGGAGTGAGGCTTTTTTGCTAAATGATGTTTTACCAAGGACGATGATACGAGACGTTAATATAGAGGATCGACCACGTGAAAGACTACGGAGACAAGGAGCTATGAGTTTATCGAACCAGGAGCTGCTGGCTATATTACTAAGGACAGGCACTAAAGAAGAGTCTGTCCTTGTACTTGCAAATCGCATACTAAGCGTTTTTGAACGTTTACATCATTTGAAGCATGCAACAATTGAAGAAATGGTTGCAATTAGAGGGATTGGTGAAGTTAAAGCCATTCAATTATTAGCGGCTATTGAACTCGGGAGACGTCTCGCACAGAAACAAAGCGATGAAAAATATACGATTCGTTCACCGCAAGATGCCGCTGCCTATTTAATGCCTGATATGACCTCGCTGAATCAGGAACATTTCGTAGTTCTTTTTTTAAATGTAAAAAATCAAATTATTCATAGACAAACGATTTTTATAGGCAGTCTAAATGCTTCGATAGTGCATCCTAGGGAGATATATCGCGAGGCTGTAAAAAGATCTGCTGCTTCTATTATTTGTGCACATAATCATCGTGCGACACGTTCGTAACTGAAAAGGTTGCGCATGCTGTCCGAACGTCCAGTTGACAAGTAAGAGAGTCGTGAACTCTTCACTCGATAGGTGGAATGATAGGGTAACGCCTTGAAACGCCTACTCTAATACTCCGACATGTGTTATTTGAATGTGTATAAGAATAAGGTGTGAAGCTCGGTGAAGTCGGCTGAATGTTACCGTAGTGCCAATCTAATTGGTAACCGAAAGCTAACTAGAGGTAGTTGGTGTAACGGATAGGTCGGGAGTCGTTAAAACTTAATATGGTGAGAATGTGGTAAAACACTGACGAACTAGCGAACGTAATGTCTGTAAGTGTGACTATTTAGAAATGAGTAGACTTGATGAAAATTCAAGTGCGTTTCCGTGGGCGAGTAAGTATGGTGGTTTCGAAAGCTCCATGCATCGTTACAGGCGATGGAGAGGACGCCAGGCAAGAGCTAGCACCTAAGTTAAGTATTGATAGGGTTAAGGGAACGTGGAAAGCTATCAACATGAAGAGTACACACTCGATGAAGTGTTAGGAAGGAAAGGAATGTATCTATAACTTCCTTTTATGATAGTGAGAGTAGAGGCAGGAGTAATGAAGTTTCTGTAATGGAAATGGAACAATAGCCTCAAGTCGTTTCGTCTAAACTATTTCAACTCAATCATTTCAAGGATTCCCGTATTACTAAAAAGGTCACGAGCCATGTTGGAGCGTGATAGAGCTTGAGCGAATCCAAACATATCTTGAATTTCTCAAATTAAATAAGGAACAAATTGAGAAAGTAAACAAACTAAGGTTGTTAATTGGGAATGAAGCAATAAAAGAGGGATGCAAATTAGATTTAGTAGATTGAGGTAAATGAAATAGTAAGGCAAACGATGGAATGCCGTGTGCGATGAAAGTTGCATGCACGGTGTGGAGCAGGGGAAAAGGTAGAGATTACTTCAAAGCCTTACCTATTGCTATCTAGTGGTGTTCCAACACCCAGTGAAGAGGATATTGAAGTGACGAGAAGAATTTTAGAGGCCGGTTATATTATAGGCATAGATTTAGTAGATCATCTTATCATCGGTGATCATCAGTTCATTAGTCTGAAAGAAAAAGGATATTTTTAATTTCATTCAGCGGGTGCCAAACATCCGTACCAGTCGATTTGCTTTCGGTACAAAAGACATCCGCTGAAATAGAGGAACTCAGTCTAAAAACGTCACGTCCTGTGGCAACGACTGAGTGACCAACATCGTGCTGCTGACGCTGCGTTAGCACTACGCTTTCGCGCAAAAGACATCTGTTGACCCAAAGCCTCCAAACGCAATTATGCCGAGGCATAATTGATCTCTGCAAAATATTTTGCAGAGTTTTTTTATGGAAATCTTTAAGGTATGTTAAGGTATTTACACGATTTTGAATTGTACATCAGTTGACGAATCATTTTGGGAAGCCTCAGATTGTTCCTGATTACAACATTTGAAATAGAATCATTGCTTTATTATTTTAAAAATAAATATTTTTGTATTTTTTTGCGAAAAGCTAAAAATAAATGTGAACCTTTTTTTTTAGAAAACGTTATTGTATTCGTAGAAATGTCTATTATATTCACAAAAATTGGTAGCCTATTACACGTTGTCTTACAAGAATAAAAATTATATGCTAATCTATACGTACTGTTTTTGTTTAGGAGGGAATTAAAATAGTATCTTTTCCGCGAGAAGAGGTATGTGGTACTACAAATTCTTGCGTTTTTCCGTTATAATGAACGGTATGATTTTATTTTTGTTCAGAAAGAGACTCTCACTCCTGCAGGTGTGAGATAAATGAGTGTGTAGTTTTTTTTCAGTAGGTGTCTAACACCGAGTGAATGAAGATAAAACCTCGGGGTGAAACGCGCCGGGGTGTAAGTTGATGTCAACGAAAGTATGGCTTAAATAGAAAGGGAGTACACAATTTGTTTGGATTAGGAAGTAAAGATGTCGGGATTGACCTTGGCACAGCGAATACATTAGTGTTTATTAAAGGGAAGGGAATCGTTTTACGCGAACCTTCAGTTGTAGCGAAAAATACAAAAACTGGAGATATTGTTGCAGTTGGTAATGATGCGAAAAATATGATTGGTCGTACACCTGGCTCAATCGTAGCTATCCGTCCTATGAAAGATGGCGTTATTGCTGATTTTGATATTACTACAGCAATGATAGAATACTATTTAAAAGAAGCTTGTAAAAATTCTGGTGGTAATTGGAAAAAACCGAATGTTATGATTTGTGTGCCTTACGGTATTACATCGGTTGAACAACGTGCGGTTATTGATGCTGCTCGCCAAGCAGGTGCTAAGGAAGCATTTACAATTGAAGAGCCATTTGCAGCAGCAATCGGTTCAAACTTACCAGTATGGGATCCAACAGGGTCAATGGTCGTTGATATCGGTGGTGGTACAACAGAGGTAGCAGTTATTTCATTAGGTGGTATTGTAACAAGTGAATCCGTACGTGTTGGCGGGGATGCAATGGACCAATCCATCATTTCGTATATTCGTAAATCATATAACTTAACAATTGGTGAACGTACTGCAGAAGCAGTAAAAATGGAAATCGGTACAGCGTTGGCTGAGGGTCCAGAAGAAAGAATGGAAATTAGAGGACGCGACCTTTTAACAGGTTTACCTAAAACAATCGAAATTTCTTCACAGGAAATTTCTGAATCTTTACGTGAAGCGGTAGCATCTATTATTGATGGGGTTCGAAAAACGCTTGAACAAACACCTCCTGAATTATCTGCAGACGTAATGGAACGCGGAATTGTACTAACAGGTGGTGGTGCGCTATTAACGAATTTAGACAAAGTTATTAGCCAAGAAACTAATATGCCAGTATTTATCGCAGAAGATCCACTGGACTGTGTTGCTATTGGTACAGGTAAGGCTCTAGAACATATTGATTTAATTCGTGCACAACAAGTTAAAGGGTAAGGAGGTTTAGGCAATGCCACATTTTTTTTTCAATAAGAAATTAATTTTGCTGCTCGTAGGCATGGTTTTTCTTGTGGCATTGATTAGCTTCTCATTACGTGAACGGACGAATGCAACTTTACCAGAACAAATTATTAAAGACACTGTCGGCGTCGCACAATCTATTGTTGCGAAGCCGGCGAATTATATTACTGGTGTTTTTAATAGTATTGATTCCCTCTTAAACACGTACGAAGAAAATAAACGTTTAAAAGCACGCTTAGATGAATTTGCAGCTGTACAAGCTGAGGCATCGGACTTGAAATCTGATATTAAAAAGTTTCAAGAGCTCATGGACAAATCGGAAAGCTTAAAAGCTTATGATCCGATTCATGCCACAGTTATCGCTAGAAATCCTGACCAGTGGGAAGAAAAGATTATTTTAGATAAAGGATCTTCACACGGTGTAGAGAAAAATATGGCAGTTATGACAGCGAAAGGGTTAGTCGGTAAAGTTACTTTAGTGACACCTTTCACCTCTGAGGTAGAGCTTTTATATACAAATAATCCAAACTATCGTGTTTCTGCGATGGTTCAAGGAGATAAACAAGCATACGGTTTAATCGAGGGCTATGATAAAGAGCGTAATGAACTCATTATGAAGCGAATCGATTCAAGAGTAACAGTTAAAAAGGGTCAGCAAGTTGTTTCATCAGGACTTGGTGGTATTTTCCCTAAAAATGTGCCAATCGGAGAAATAACTGAAGTGAGTACAGATGATCATGGCTTAACAAAAATGGCCTATGTAAAACCATCTGCTGATTTTTCAATTTTAGACTATGTTGTTATTGCTAAACGTTCCGCTACTACGATAGATGGATCTGATGGTAATACATCGAACGAGGATTTAACACATCCACAAAAGGGTAAAGAGGAGGCGGAATAATGGTTCGGTTTCTCATCCCCTCTGTGGCAGTTTTACTATTTTTAGTAGAACCAGAGTTTGCTATGCTTTCACCGATTGAAGTGAAAGGGCAAATCTATTATTTAGTGCCGAGATTTTTAATCTTATATTTAATATTTATATCCATCTATTACAGCCGTCAACGAGCGGTAATGTATGGACTTTTTTTTGGTGTCTTGTATGATGTGTTTTACATTGATATTATTGGATTATATTCAGTACTATTTCCGCTTACTTGTTTTTTAGCAGGGTCTATTGTGAAAGTTATTCATCAGCACTTAGTTGTGACAACGACGATTTCAGTTGTTTTAGTAGCAATTTTAGAATTTATACTCTATCAATTCTTCTATCTTATCGACTTTACAACGATCCCATTATCGGATTTCTTACGTTCACGACTGCTGCCAACGATCATTGCTAATGCACTATTTTTAATGATTCTTGGTTGGGCCTTCAAGTATCTAATTAATGCGCGTGTCTTACAGAGAGCACGTGAAGTTTCTTAACAAAGAGCAACGTGGGGTGAGGCATTCATGAAAAAACAGTTAGTTAATATGAAGGGAACAAAGGATGGATTTGTTCTTCATTTAGACGATCAATGTGCGTATGTCGATTTAATAGAAGAGCTTAAAAAGAAAGTGTCAGAAAGCGGTATCGATAGTAAAGTAGATGTACAATTATATTTGGGCTATCGATACTGTTCTGATGAACAAATCAAAGAGCTTATTAAAATTGTTCAGGAAACAGAGCAATTAATCGTTTCAAAGGTACAAAGTGAAGTACTGACTGTCCATGAGAGCAACCAGAAAAGGATTGAAAGTCAACAAGATACATATATTGGTGTGGTCAGATCGGGTCAAGTTCTGCGTTCGCCGGGAGATATTATTATCGTAGGGAATGTCAATCCGAACGGACGTGTAGAAGCGGGTGGCAATGTGTATGTCCTAGGTAAACTCAAGGGTATTGCGCATGCTGGTGTTCATGGTAATAAGGAGGCAATCATTGCAGCATCTCTTTTTGAAGCCACACATATCATGATTGCTGATCAGGTTCAGGCAATGTCGGACGAACATGTAAAATCAATTAAACATGAAGAGATGGCTTGTGCATTTATTGGCTATGATGGGCGCATTACGTACGATCAAATTCACGCGTTAAAAAATATTCGACCATTATTAAATGTGTCTAAAGGAGGTAGCTAGTGTGGGAGAAGCGATCGTCATAACTTCAGGTAAAGGCGGTGTCGGAAAAACAACGACAACGGCTAACCTTGGAACTGCATTGGCTCTACAAGGTAAAAAAGTATGTTTAGTAGATACTGATATTGGACTACGTAATTTAGACGTAATTTTAGGTCTTGAGAATCGGATTATTTATGATTTAGTAGACGTTGTTGAAGGGCGCTGTAAGATTCATCAAGCGTTAATAAAAGATAAACGTGTAGATGAGAAACTATTTTTATTACCTGCTGCTCAAACGACAGATAAAAATGCTGTTAAACCTGAGCAGATGAAGAGCTTAGTAGAGGAATTAAAAAGAGACTATGATTATGTTTTAATAGACTGTCCAGCGGGCATTGAACAAGGCTATCGTAATGCTGTTGCTGGTGCAGATCATGCAATTGTTGTAACAACTCCAGAAATCTCTGCAGTGCGTGATGCAGATCGAATTATTGGCTTGCTTGAACAGGAAGAAATTACTGCACCAAAATTAATTATTAACCGCATTCGCCAGCATATGATGAAAAGCGGTGATACTTTGGATGTTAATGAAATTACAACACATTTGTCTATCGATTTATTAGGGATCATCGTTGATAATGAAGGGGTTATTTCATCATCCAATAAAGGTGAACCAGTAGTAATGGATCCTACTAATAAAGCATCTCTAGGCTATCGTAATATTGCGCGTCGAATACTTGGCGAGTCTGTGCCACTTATGGCAATTGAAGATGAACATAGAGGTGTATTTTCAAAACTAAAAGCGTTATTTTCTAGATAATCATCAGCCTTTTCGTGCATTTGTACGAGAAGGTTTTTTTCTTGTGCATGAATGGACATGCAATCTCATATAGTGTGAAAAAAGGATGAGGGCTTGTTTAAAAAATGGAAATGGTTGGTCACGATACTGCTTGTGGCTGCAATTATGCTCGTAATTCGTTTAGAGGATCAAGGTGTATTGGAAACACCGGTGCGAAAACTTGTTACAACATCAGCAGATTTAACCTATTTAAGTGAGCTCGGGCAAAGCTGGCTTAATAGAGAGGATACAACAATTTTGGTATCGAGTGATGTTGGGCAAACTGAACTATTATCATTTGCCAATGCGCAAGTTTTTAAGGAAGGTTTTTTATTGCAATATGACATTGGCCTCCCGGTTTATGCTGGAAAGAATGGTCTTGTCGTTTTTACCGGACATACAAAATATACTGGTAAAACAATGACGATAAGCTATGATGATGGTACAACAGTATCCTATGGTATGTTGGATAGTTTAGCACAACTTCCATATACAACGGTGCAGGCAAATGATTTAATCGGCATGAAAGAGGCGGGACAACTCTATATCTCGATTGAAAAAGATAAGACGCAATATAATTTAGAGCAGATTGTACAGTGGCTTGAAACAGCGGCGTCCAATGAAAATTAAACTACATCTTCTATGTATCCCTCTCGTATTTTTAATGATTTTTACTGGCCAAATTGCCTATTACGCCATAATTTTATCTTCGTTATTATGGCATGAGGCGGGCCATTTGTTAATAGCCATGCTTTGTGGTGTTAAGGTGAAATCATGCGTTATTACACCTTACGGAGGGGAAATAGAATTTGAAAATCCAGCGGTTGTGCCTGCAACGTCACTCCTTTGGATTGCCTTAGGGGGACCAATCGCTACAATAATAGGGATTGGCCTCGCTTTTTTTATGCCAGAACTGCTTGCTACTAGGCTTATTAATGTGCAACTTGTGCTATTAGCAATCAATGTTATACCGATCATTCCGTTGGACGGTGGCAGAATATTTTTAGCGTGCTTATTTTTATTCTATCCAAGAGTTCATGCGTTTGAATATTACTACTGGCTTTCTCTTATAATTGCTTTTATATTATTCATGATAACTGTATGTTACCTCCCACAATCTATTTTTTTAGCAATTTTATGTTTATTTATTTGGCTTCAAGTGTTGAAGGAATGGAATTATCGAAAATATCGTTTAGCATTTGAGAAATATGTAATGAATAGATTGACTTAAAATAAATCGTGTGGTAATATTTTAATGTTATTGTTTGTAGCACCTGTGCTACTACAACCGCACTGGAAAGGTTTAAGTATCGTATGATCACCTTTATAAACAGGCGAGTCTGAGTCTATGAGGAGGTGCAGTAAAATGTACGCAATTATTGAAACTGGTGGTAAACAAATCAAAGTAGAAGCTGGTCAAGAAATCTATGTTGAAAAATTAGGTGTAGAAGCTGACGAGGTTGTAACTTTCGATAAAGTTTTATTCGTAGGTGGCGAAAACGTTAAAGTTGGAGCTCCATTCGTAGAAGGCGCTACTGTAACAGCTAAAGTTGTTAAAGAAGGCTGTGCGAAAAAAATCGTTGTTTTCAAATTGAAAGCTAAAAAGAACTACCGTCGTAAACAAGGTCACCGTCAACCTTACACAAAATTAGTTGTTGAAGCTATCAACGCTTAATTGTGAGGTGTAATGAATGATACAAGTTACGATTCATCACGATGAAAATAGACATGTGTCAGCATTCGAATTTTCAGGACATGCTGAATACGATGAATCTGGTAAGGATTTAGTATGTGCAGGAGCATCTACCATTGCCATAGGTACGGTGAATGCTATTTATGCACTATTACAATTACAGCCAGAAGTCGAACAAGCTGCTGAAGGTGGAGGCTATCTTAAGGTAGATTTACCATCAGAAATAGAGCCTGAGATTGATGCAAAACTACAGTTAATTGTCCAAGTAATGACTGCCCAAGTGTATTCTATGGTGCAAAATTATGGACAATACATCCAAATCAACTACAACCAAGTAGGAGGTGGAACACGATGAAATTATTATTAGCATTAGACCTTCAACTTTTCGCATCTAAAAAAGGTGTAGGTTCTACTAAAAACGGACGTGACTCTGAGTCAAAACGACTTGGTGCTAAACGTGCTGATGGCCAATTCGTAACTGGTGGTTCAATTCTTTACCGTCAACGCGGTACAAAAATTTACCCAGGTACAAACGTAGGTCGTGGTGGTGACGATACACTATTTGCTAAAGTTGACGGCGTTGTAAAATTCGAACGTTTAGGTCGCGATCGCAAACAAGTATCTGTATACCCAGCATCACAAGAAGCTTAATCTTTTAAATAAGATAACATAAAGCGGAGGACTGCATTTATTGCAGTCCTTTTTTTGGCTAAATTACAACTTCTTTCAGCAAGTGTTTTGGTAGCGAAAGCGAAGCGTCAGCTACAATTATGCCGAGGCATAATTGATTGAAGAATTAAGGGAAAAATACAGCAAAACTTGTTATACTAGTAAGGATAACTTTATTGGAGTGAATGGGATGAACAATCAATCACTAACCATTAGTGAAGTATTACGTTTTGCAAATCATGATTATGTGAATCAGCTTCAGCTTATTCGCATGAATTTAGATTTAGGTAGAATTGATGAATCAAAAAAACTTATTAAAGAGTATTCAGAGCAATTACAAGTGATTTCTATCCTTAATCGTCTACAATTACCAAAAACAATAGAGTGGCTGCAAACAGGAGGCTGGCGCTATCCTTCATTACCAATGAAGCTAAGCGGTGAGATAAAAAAGCCTGTCACAAATACTATTGATTCGGATGTTGTAGACTACTTAAACAAAACAGTTATGCATGTTTATGATACATTAGATCCATTTACAGAGCAGAGCTTAGCGCTCGATGTACGTGTTGACGATCATACATTTGCCGTGACATTCACGTTAAATGGGCTATGGAGTGCTGATGCATTCACCGAAAAAGGTTTGAAACAATTCGACATTCAAACAGTGGAAGAGACAAATACGTCTTGGATATATGTATTGAGTGCAAGTAGGGAGTGAATTAAATGTTTGTCGATCACGTCAAGATTTATGTAAAAGGTGGCGACGGTGGGGATGGAATGGTAGCCTTCCGTCGAGAAAAATTTGTACCGAATGGTGGTCCCGCTGGTGGCGATGGCGGTAACGGTGGGAATGTTGTATTTCAAGTTGAAGAGGGTCTGCGTACGTTAATGGATTTCCGCTACAAACGCCACTTCAAGGCTGACCGTGGTGAGCATGGTATGAGTAAAGGAATGCATGGTAAACGTGCAGACGATTTAATCGTTAAAGTACCACCAGGCACGGTCGTAATGAACGAAGAAACAGGCGTTGTTATTGCGGATTTAGTCGAGCATGGTCAACAAGCGATTATCGCAAAAGCTGGTCGCGGTGGCCGCGGGAATTCCCGCTTTGCAACACCAGCCAATCCTGCTCCAGAACTTTCTGAAAAAGGTGAGCCAGGACAAGAATTAAATGTTATATTAGAGTTGAAAGTACTAGCAGATGTAGGATTAGTTGGCTTCCCAAGTGTAGGTAAATCAACATTATTATCTGTTGTTTCTGCGGCAAAGCCAAAAATAGGTGCTTATCATTTCACTACAATCGTACCGAACTTAGGAATGGTTGAAACAGATGATCATCGTAGCTTTGCAATGGCTGATTTACCAGGTTTAATCGAAGGTGCGCACGAAGGTGTTGGTCTAGGTCACCAATTCCTCCGTCATATTGAACGTACACGTGTTATCGTACATGTAATTGATATGTCGGGTATGGAAGGGCGCGATCCTTATGAAGATTACTTAACAATCAATGATGAGCTAAAACAATATAACCTTCGTTTAACAGAACGTCCACAAATTATTGTGGCAAATAAAATGGACATGCCAAATGCAGAGGAAAACTTAGAAATTTTCCGTGAAAAAGTGGGCGAAGATGCGAAAATCTTCCCAGTATCAGCGGTTTCTCGCCAAGGTTTAAAGCCGGTATTATTTGAAATTGCCGACTTACTGGAAGTGACTCCTGAATTCCCATTATTCGACGATCTAGATGAAGAATCAGATGCAACGGTACTTTACAAACACCAATCTGAAGCAGATTCAATCGAAATCTCTCGTGATCCTGATGGTACATTCATTCTTGGTGGATATGCGATTGAGCGTATCTTCAAAATGACAGACTTCAGCCGCGAGGACGGTGTACGTCGTTTTGCACGTCAATTACGTGGTATGGGCGTCGATGAAGCATTACGTGAACGTGGTGCACAAAATGGAGATATTGTACGCTTATTGGAATTCGAATTTGAATTTGTCGACTAAGAATAGGTTTTAGGGGGAAGCGTATGAAGAATGTTGCGAATCAGCGATATTATTTAGTTCGTGAAGATGTTTTAACGGATGCTATGCAAAAAACTTTGGAGGCGAAACACTTACTTTCAAGTGGTTCGGTATCTTCCATTTGGGATGCGGTAAAGCAGGTGGATTTATCGCGTAGTGCGTTTTACAAATATCGTGATGCTGTATTTCCTTTTCACTCAATTGTGCAGGAACGCATTTTAACAGTCTTTTTACAGCTTCAGGACCGTAAAGGAACACTTGCAAAGCTTTTAGAAACAGTGACAATTACGCATTGCAATGTACTGACTATCCATCAAACAATACCGATTCAAGGACGTGCTAATGTTACATTGTCATTAGATGTCACTAGTATGACATGTGATCTTGATGATTTAATACAGCAACTAAAACGTTTAGATTTTGTAGAGTCAGCGGAAGTAATTAGTTCTGGTGCATTGTAATGACTGACAGCAAGTTTGAATTTTTGACAGAATGTAAATAAGCTCAAAAGGAGCAGTCCCATGTGATGAAATTATCGCTTCATGGGACAGCTCCTTATTCTATAACAAAAAATAAAGACTATCACAAAAAATTCTATAATTTGATTTAAGAGGGTGTGGCAATCGCCGGAGCATTTAGGAAAGCTTCACATTATGCCTTTGCCTAACATTTGATGTAGAAATATAAAGTGAATTTCGCGGATTGAAAATTCCGAATTTTTTCATTAGTGAAATTTAGGGGGGTGAGGATAACATTTGTTAGAACGTTGTCATGTATATAAGTTGATTGGAGTGGAGACTGCGCGACTCCTTGGGGATCAGCGTCACAGATGAGACCCTGGAGCGAGCAAATAGGGGAACGAAGGCTAAGAGCATCACATCCTGTGATAACGCCTTCGTGACCAACATCGTGTTGGCCCAAGCGGCTCATCGGACGCTCCCAGGAAGCTCTGCTCTGCGCGAAAGCGAAGCGACAGCAAAGCGACAGCTACAAAGCGCGCAGTCGGAACGGAAATCAACCCCACGTTATGGTGATGAGCCATTTTAATATAAAATCAAAAGCTACAAGTTGTAGTGAAGGAGGTAAATGTAATGACAGAGCAACAATGGGAAAAACGAATAGGATATTTAGGACCAGAGGCATCATTTACATACTTAGCAACAAAGGCAACCTTCCCGAATGAGTGGCTTGTCCCTTGTTCTACAATTCCAGAATGTATTGAGGCAGTAGCTGAGGGGAAGGTAGATTTAGCAGTTGTACCATTAGAAAATGCTTTAGAAGGATCTGTATCGCTAACGCTCGATTATTTATTCCATGAGGCGACCCTATATGTTACAGGTGAACTTTTATTAAAAATACAGCAGAATTTAATGGTCAATAAAGTGCAAAAAGACAATTGGGAATCGATTACCGGTGTTTATTCACATCCACATGCTCTAGCCCAATGTCATAAATACTTATTTTATCGTTTCAGCCATGTTCCGTTACATCAAACGACATCAACAGCAGCTGCTGCTAAATTTGTATCCGAAAATCCAAATGAGTGCATTGCGGCAGTTGGAAATGCAGCGGCAGCAGTTAAATATGGCTTAGAAATCGTTCAACCTGATATTCATGATTTCCATTTTAACCATACACGCTTCTTCGTATTATCAAAGCAAAATAGACGATTGCCGCAAGAGTTATCTGATGGACAGGCGAAGACAACTTTCATGATTACATTACCAACAGACCGTTCAGGGGCATTACATCAAGTATTATCAGTATTTGCATGGCGACAACTAAATTTAAGTAAAATCGAATCACGACCATTAAAAACGGGCTTAGGTGATTATTTCTTTATGATTGATGTTTTAGCAGATGAAAAAGAGCCTATGATGCGTGGAGCGATGGAAGAACTAGCTGCACTTGGTTGCAAGGTGAAGTCACTTGGTACATACTTTACTTATTTAACATCGGACGAGTAATAAAAATGGCTAGGAGGAATCGTTGTGGGTGGCATTATTTTGTTTGACGGAGTGTGCAATTTTTGTAATAGTAGTGTGCAATTTATTATCAAATATGATCAGGCAGCGTATTTTCAATTTACGTCCATCCAAAGCGACGCTGGGCAGGCATTACTTGCACAATACGAAGTACCAGAAAATATTGATAGTGTCATACTAATTGAGCATGGAAAAGTATATTTTGAATCCGCAGCAGCACTTAAAATTTGTAGGAGATTAGATAGTTTTTGGGCTGTTTGTTATATTTTCATCATGATTCCTCCATCTATACGAAATAAAATGTATCGATTATTTGCTAAAAATAGATATCGTCTTTTTGGACGAAAAGAAGTATGTTTATTGCCAACACCATCACAACGAAAAAGGTTTCTCTAACTTTGAAGCTATCCAATTTAAGTGGATAGCTCTTTTTTTAGCGGAAATTGAACAGTAAGGAATAAATGAAGTAACTATAAATCATAATTTCATGGTAAATATTCCTGAAAATAGCCTGGACGTTTGCGAATGATAGTAACGTAAGAAACGTTTATGAAGATTTTTAATCTTTATATACCTCACGAACGAAAAAGCTGCTAGTCTCCGTGAAGGCTAGCAGCTAATGAATATCCGCGTTATTGAAGTAAAGTTTGTTCAATTATTGATCTACAACTAAATAGCCCTTTTTTTGTAAAGTAAGTTCAATCAAATCTAAAATGTCAACAGAAGGGGCAGAAATAACATGAAGATGTGTCCCACCTGTTAGTTCGGATAAATAACTTGCCTGTGTTTCGTTGACACGCTGAATAAATGTTTTTACTTCATGACGGTTTGAAACCATAATGGATGCGGTGATTTCCCCATAAATTGGGTGTTCAACAATAACATTTTTTACTGTACCACCGCAATCAACTATTGTTATAAGTTCGTCTTCTGCATCTTCTGCAGTGTGGAAGCAAGGAATTGTGCGTTCAACAGTTTGATGTAATTGTTCCTGATGCATATAAAGATATCCTTGGCTAGTTGCAATAATAGGTTCATTTCTAGCCTTTAATAATGTCATATCATTGACAATGACTTGTCTAGAAACATTAGCGAATTTAGCTAGGTCCGTCCCTGTTATAGGTGCTGTGCTTTTTTTTAGTTGTTCTAGGAGTTGCAGTCGGCGTTCTTCGCCTAACATTTTTTTCATAAGAGATCACCTCTGCTTGTAATAAAGGAAGCAGTTTTCCTTAAAACTAGTGTACCATGAAGCATTTCCAACATGCGTGAAATTTTTGTATCCAAATGAAACATTGAACATATGATACGAAGAGAGGAAGGGAGGAAAAAATTGCGTATTCATATTGTCCAAAAGGGAGACACGTTGTGGAAGATTGCGAAAGAGTACGGAGTTTCGTTTGAAGATTTAAAGCGGCTTAATGCCCATCTTGCTAATCCAGATTATATTGTACCGGGCATGGAAATTATCCTACCTGAAAAAATACACAAAGAACCACATAGAGAACAACATCGAGAAACGGATTGGGGAATGAATAGAGAAGGACATAGGGAGGGAGGACATAGAGAAGGCCATAGAGATGGACATAGGGAATCACATAAAGAGGGACATAAGGAGCACATGCACAAGGAGTCACCTACAAAGCACGTTAAAGAAAAAGAGGTTCAAAGACCAATGCCACCACCAATTATTGTACCACCACCACCAATGCCAGAACCACAGATGATTCCATTTCCTTATCCAATGCCAATGCCGATGCCGATGCCTCAGCCAGCTCCTGTTGAGCTTAGCTGGAATCAAAACGTTGTCATGCCAAGTGTAGAGCAAACTGTATCTCCAATTCAAATTCAACCACAACCACAGCCTGTAGCCCAACCGATGGCGCCACCACCACCAGCACCAATGCCGCAACCGATTTTTATCATGCCACAAATGCCACAGATGCCAGCAGTACCACATTGTGCAAGCTGCCATCAGCCAGTGCATCATCATATGTATTGGCCGATGCCGATGCCAATGCCAATGCCTATGGAACCGCAAGTTGAGGCATATACAATGCCAGAGCAACCTTCATGTGAAATGGGATACGAAAAAGTTGCTGGGGCTGGAGATTTCTTAGAATCTAGTACATCTCCATTCTTCCCTATGAGTCCTGAATATCAGCAAATGCCGGAAATGGAACAGCCATGTGGTTGTCATGCACAACCAGTCATGATGCCAAATTGGCAAATGGACCCATGTTGCAGTCCACCACCATGTCCGCCACCATGCCCACCACCGTGTCCATCACATGGCCATATGCCGTATTCGTCAGTAGGGCCATGGATGTCACCGCACTTTTTCCCAGGCGGGATGACGCCTTATCGATGGTGAAAAAGCGTATATTATTGAAGAAGTAAAGCCTAATATTTGGAAGTATAAATATCAATCCAATAATTATTTTGTGAAACGAGCAAAGCAGATAGAAATAGCAGAAAAGGTAAGGGTTATTCATCGACAGCTTGGACATCTAGAGCCCTCGCTAATCTTACCTTTAATGAAAAGTGATGATGAGTATTTAATCGTGCAAGATTGGCAAGAAGGCAGTCATAGTGCTAATTTTGCATATAAAAAAGATCGGAAGGAATCACTTAAGCTATTAAATACGTTACATGATACACATAAAAAAATTGCTTGGCAGCGGGTGCCAGGTTTGCACACTTATTCACAGCTTTTAAAATGGCAAATGCGTCATTTGCGTTTTAAAAGCAGACGGAATGAATTTCGTGCATTTTTAACAAAAGAAGAAATCAATCAAATTTCACATTATAGTGAGAAATCGTTACAGCTAATCGCTCAGGAAGATGTACCTGAAAAAGAAATAACGCTTTTACATGGAGATGTCGTCCATCATAATTTTTTATGGTGCTCAGATGGGGAATTACGTTTAATTGATTTTGATTTGGCTCACCTAGGAGAAGCGGATGATGAATATATTTTATGGTTACATCGTGTATTGCCAGCAGTAGATTATGACCTTGGTAAAATATTTGCTGAGCTACCAGAGTTGAAACGATTAGATAAAAAAAAGCTACATCGTTTAAAATATCCAAATGAGCTATTACGTGAATGGCTTTTTGCAGTAGATTTACCATTAGATCAACAGCTGGTATTTTTAGATTATTTAGTGCCATTTACAAAACGAGCTCTCACATATTGGCCAAAACTGTGGTACGATATTGATAAAATGATAAAGAAATGACCGTCTTTGGGCGGTCATTTTTGTATGTGAACGACTACTTGTGTTATTTCTAAATGTTAAGGAAATTATAGGTTTTTAATTGTGGATAACCTAGAGCATAGTTTTCGTCTAGGCTAAAGCACTACATCCTGGAGGTCGCATCGATTCCTCGGGCAAAAGAGGTGGATCGCTTACTTTTGCTTCGGGCTCTCCAGCGCTTGTCGGATGTAAACAAGTGCTTTAGCGCATTTGTTATAGTCGAGCATTCGTTCGTAATATGCTATAATCGAAGACGATGATTGTGAGGGATTATAGAATGTATGATTATTTAAAAGGACAAGTAAAACGTATAACTCCTGAGTATATCGTCCTTGAACAGCAAGGGATTGGTTGGCAGTTGAATACACCAAATCCATTTGCGTTCCGGACGTCGGCCCTTGAACAACAAATTTTTGTTCACTTGCATGTACGTGAGGATGCACAAGTGTTATATGGCTTTCCAAATTTAGACCAACGAGAGTTGTTTCGTAAACTTATTTTAGTGTCAGGAATTGGACCGAAGGGTGCACTTGCTATTTTAGCTACTGGGAATCCGCAACAGGTTATCAGTGCCATTGAACGAGAGGATGAATCGTTTTTAGTAAAGTTTCCTGGTGTGGGTAAGAAAACGGCACGTCAAATGATTCTAGATTTAAAAGGTAAACTTGGCGGATTGTTGGAGACTATTGAGTTACCAAGTACAGAAGATGAGTTACCGTTATTTGGTGTGAATCCATATAAACATGAGCTTGAAGAAGCTATTCTTGCCTTAATGGCACTTGGTTATTCGGAAAAAGAATTAGAAAAAATACGTCCACAGCTAGAAGAAAACGACAAGCTTGAAACAACAGATGCATTTATGAAACAAGCTTTACAATTGCTATTAAAGTTAAAATAGTGAAAGGGGGAGAAGTACATGTCTGAACGTATGATGGCTAGTGAGGCAGGTAGCTATGATGAACAGTTTGAATTATCTTTACGGCCACAAAGATTAGCACAATACATTGGTCAACATAAGGTAAAGGAGAATTTACAAATTTTCATTGAAGCGGCAAAGCTTCGTCAGGAAAGTTTAGATCATGTGCTGTTATATGGACCGCCTGGACTTGGTAAAACTACATTAGCAGCTGTTATTGCTAATGAAATGAATGTCAATGTGCGCATGACTAGCGGCCCTGCGATCGAACGTCCTGGAGATTTAGCAGCTATTTTAAGCTCACTGGAGCCAGGGGATGTGCTATTTATCGATGAAATCCATCGCCTGCCTCGTGCAATAGAAGAGGTGCTTTATCCTGCGATGGAGGATTTTTGTTTAGATATTGTCGTTGGTAAAGGCCCTGAAGCGCGTTCTGTACGACTTGATTTACCGCCATTTACACTCGTTGGTGCAACAACAAGAGCGGGTGCATTATCAGCACCTTTAAGGGATCGCTTTGGCGTGTTATTGAGATTAGAGTATTATGATAATACGTCACTTGCAGAAATTGTTGTACGTAGTGCGCATTTATTTGATGTTGAGATTGAGCAAGTAGCAGCACTTGAAATGGCGACACGCTCGCGTGGTACACCCCGAATTGCTAACCGTTTGCTAAAACGAGTACGAGATTATGCACAGGTGCTCGGAGATGGTATGATAACGGAGGGACTTGCTAAGCAAGGGCTTGAGCTATTACAAGTCGATCCTAGAGGGCTTGACCATATTGACCATAAACTTGTGACCAATATGATTGAGCGCTTCCGTGGTGGCCCTGTAGGCTTAGATACGTTGGCAGCATCTATTGGCGAGGAACGTGTAACGATTGAAGATGTGTACGAGCCATATTTGATGCAAATTGGCTTTATACAGCGTACGCCACGTGGACGTGTGGCAACACATTCAGCATACGAACATTTTGGATATGAATATCCCCAACAAACCTAGAAGAAGGAAGTATTTTCATGCGTGTAGAAGATTTTGATTTTGAATTGCCAGAAGAGCTTATTGCACAAACACCTCTTTTGGACCGAACAGCTAGTCGTTTAATGGTAGTGACGCCAGGCTCAAAAAATGTAGAGCATCATCATTTTGCTCATATTTTAGATGAGCTACAAGCGGGAGACTGCCTTGTGTTAAATGATACAAGAGTCTTACCAGCGCGTTTAATGGGCGTTAAAGAGGAAACGGGTGCTCATATAGAAGTACTGCTATTAAAACAAATGGCAGGTACAGATGAATGGGAAACACTTGTTAAACCAGCTAAACGTGTAAAAGTCGGCACAGTTGTAACATTTGGAGATGGCTTACTGACAGCTACTTGTACAGGAGAGCTTGATCATGGTGGGCGTACATTTGAGTTTAAATATAATGGGATTTTTTATGAGATATTAGAGCAACTTGGTGAGATGCCACTACCTCCATATATTCGTGAAAAATTAGAGGACAAGGATCGTTACCAAACCGTATATGCAAAAGAGCGCGGCTCAGCTGCAGCACCGACTGCAGGCCTGCATTTTACAGAAGAATTACTTGAGCAAGTAAAAGCAAAAGGGGTTGAAGTTGTCTTTATCACTTTACATGTGGGACTTGGAACTTTCCGTCCTGTAAGTGTAGATTCAATTGAAAATCACGAAATGCATGCCGAATTTTATAGTGTAACGGAAGAAACCGCATCTATCATAAATCGAGTAAAGAGTAATGGTGGAAAAGTGATTGCAGTTGGGACAACCTCTACACGTACATTAGAAACTATCGGTTCTAAATATGGAGGCGAAGTGCGAGCAGAACAAGGTTGGACGTCTATTTTCATTTATCCGGGATATGAATTTACTATTGTAGATGGTTTAATCACAAACTTCCATTTACCAAAGTCTACCCTTGTAATGCTTGTTAGTACACTTGCAACAAGAGAAACAATTTTAAGTGCATATCATCAAGCTGTAGAAGAAAAATATCGTTTCTTTAGCTTTGGTGATGCTATGTTTATTCGTCCAAAAGGAGAATAAAGAAAAAATCGGAGTACTGTTTTTACTTTAGATAAGAGAGGGATTTTTATAATATGACACAACCAGCAATTCGTTATGAGCTACTTCATACTTGTAAACAAACAGGAGCACGCCTTGGCATCGTGCATACACCGCATGGCTCTTTTGAAACGCCAGCTTTTATGCCTGTTGGTACACAAGCAACTGTTAAAACAATGTCACCTGAGGAATTAAAGGACATGAATGCAGGTATTATTCTGTCAAATACGTATCATTTATGGCTACGACCAGGTAATGATATTGTTAAGGAAGCAGGTGGCTTGCATAAATTTATGAACTGGGATCGCCCGATTTTAACAGATTCAGGTGGTTTCCAAGTGTTCTCGCTTAGTCAATTCCGTAAAATCGAAGAAGAAGGGGTTCATTTCCGCAATCATTTGAATGGGGACAAATTGTTTTTAAGCCCAGAAAAGGCGATGGAAATTCAAAATGATTTAGGCTCAGATATTATGATGGCTTTTGATGAATGTCCACCTTACCCTGCGACATATGACTATATGCTGCAATCAGTAGACCGTACAACACGTTGGGCTAAACGTTGTAAAGAGGCACATAACCGTCCAGAAGACCAAGGTCTATTTGGTATCATTCAAGGGGGAGAATTCGAGGAATTACGCCGTCGTTCTGCAGAAGCATTAGTAGAGCTAGATTTCCCAGGTTATGCAATTGGAGGGCTATCTGTTGGTGAGCCTAAAGACGTTATGAACCGAGTATTAGAATTTACAACTCCATTAATGCCGACTAATAAACCACGTTATTTAATGGGTGTAGGGTCACCTGACTCATTAATCGATGGTGCTATTCGAGGCATTGATATGTTTGACTGTGTATTACCGACACGTATTGCCCGTAATGGCACATTAATGACATCTGAAGGCCGTTTAGTTGTTAAAAATGCAAAATATGCTCGTGATTTCGGACCAATTGATCCGAACTGTGATTGCTATACATGTAAAAATTATTCACGCGCTTATATTCGTCATCTAATCCGTACAGAAGAAACGTTTGGTATCCGTTTAACGACTTACCATAACTTACACTTCCTATTGAAGCTAATGGAACAAGTACGAGAGGCAATTCGCGAGGACCGTCTAGGCGATTTCCGCGAAGAATTTTTCGAGAAATACGGCTTTAATGGGCCTAACGCAAAGAACTTCTAATATTTAGTAAAAAAATCATGTGAATTTATGTGAAATGTGAATATTTCTAGTAAAAAATTGTCTATCTTAGAAAAAATATTAGTAATATAGAAAAAAATTGGGCTTGTCCATCGCTTTTTTATGGTGGAATAGTCTATACTAAATAAGAATTGGAAAGGGGGCAAAAACGATGGATCAACTATTAGGATTCGCACCAATATTATTAATGTTCGTTGCAATGTGGTTTATTTTAATCCGCCCTGCTAAAAAGAGACAGCAGGAAACACAAAGTATGCAGGGTAATTTGCAACGTGGAGATAAAGTTATTACAATCGGTGGCTTACATGGTGAGATTGACTCAATTGAGGACACAGCTGTGACATTAAAAATCGCAGACAATGTGCGCGTAAAATTTGACCGTCAAGCAATTGGACGAGTAGTAACTGGCGACCAATTAAAATAAAAATGAGAAAAAGACTTACATTAGTTGTAAGTCTTTTTTTAGCTTCTTTCAGCAATTTATTTTCTGTAGCGAAAGCGAAGCGGTCAGCAATAAGAGTTTTATCTGTGCGAAAGCAAAGCGACAGCAACAATAGGGTTTATCTGTGCGAAAGCAAAGCGACAGCAACAATAGGGTTTTATCTGTGCGAAAGCGAAGCTGCAACAACACACGACTGAGCGACCAACATCAAGCCGCTGACGCTACGTAGCACTGTACTTTCGCACAAAAACATTTGCAGGCAAAAACACAAAGCCGATTTCGGACGCAATTATGCCAAGGCATAATTGATAAATTCGATACATGATTTTCTCTTTTATGTTATTCAAGTGCCACCGTTTTTTATTTTCTTAATTAATTCTACTCCAGTTTCATTGCCATTTACCGTTATTCTGCTTAAATCATATACATTATCGCCCATAGTAACACCTTTATTTTTAATAACAAAAGCCATTTTAAATCCAGCATCTTTCGCTAATTTCATTGCATCTTCAGAATTAGTTCCGAAGGGATAGCTAAGAGCAATTGGTTCATATCCTAACTTTTCTTTAATAATTTTCCTAGAAAGGATAAAATCTTTTTTAACCCTTTCTTCGAACTCTTCTTGTTTTTCTAGTTTTCCATTAATGTAACTTCGACCATATATGGCACCTTTCATTCCTCCGCTGAATGACTGTAATTTATAATGAGAATTCCAAGTATGGCTTTGGATGGTTATATAATCTTTCATTTCTTTTAATTGATCCCAATTCATTTTGGGAATTTCGTTTGGAAATACATTCTTTTCGTTTTTTTCTAGGATGTGACTGGTGATAACAAAGATTTCTGCATGCATTTTGTATTTTTTCAAAATTGGATAAGCTTTTTCAAAATTGCTTAAATATCCATCGTCAAAAGTTATTAACACCGGATTTTTAGGTAACTCTGTTTTACCGTTCAAGTAATCATATAATTCTTGGGTTGTAATCGAATTGTACCCATTCTCTTTAAGCGTTTTAATTTGATTTTCGAAATTCTCTGGGGAAATGACTGTATTATTATTTACGTTTTTATCTAAATGGTGGTACATAAGAACTGGAATTTCCTCGTTTTTATATCCATAAATAGGATAAGGTTTAATGAGCAATATACTATAAATAACAATGACTAGAAAAATTACTATCTTTTTCATTTTCTCACCTTGTTTTCGTGTTTGAATTATCTTGTTAAATCAGATGTTGGGTGAACATCATTAACTGTGCGGGGGAATTTTATTTTTTACCATTTGAAAAGCAGGAATTATTGCTTCTTTTATTGTATACAAACAACTAAGGTTTATTCTTTTGATTTACGAAAGTTGCACAGTGCCATTTCACAAAAGAGTGTTGTTTTGTTAATGTTCTTCGTGCATTTTATAAGTTGTGACGTTTTTGAAAACTCGGTTTCCCTAAAGGTTAGCATGCAAAATAAAATAAATCACAAGAGAAATTTTTCGGAGCATACAAGTACCTCGGCATAATTCCGATTCCGCGACATCTGTTCTGTAAACATTTGTAGCTGACGCATTGCTTTCGCTACATAAAACATTTGTAGCTGACGCTTGCTTTCGCTACATAAAAAACATTGCTGAAAGAAGTTAAAAACAAAGTTATGATAAAACATCATTCTGTATAAAAAACGATGAGTAAGGTCACCTTGAATAGTATGGGGGTGACTATATGGAAGAATATTTAACGATTGTTTTTAGAACCTGCTTTTTATATGTGTTTATCCTAATCATTTTTCGTTTAATGGGTAAAAGAGAGGTCGGCGAATTATCTGTAATAGATTTAGTCGTATCCATTTTAATGGCTGAGGTTGCAGCATTTGCGCTTGATGATTTCGAAAGTCCTTTATTTAATGTAATTTTACCAATCATCATATTGTTTTTCATTCAAATAACAACTGCATATATTTCACTCAAAAGTAAAAAATTCCGTGATCTAGTTGATGGTGATCCAGTATTACTGATAAGAGATGGTGTCATTTTAGAAAGTGAAATGCGCAAGCAACGCTATAATTTAGATGATTTGTGTCAACAATTACGCGAAAACGGAAATGCTTCCGTTACAGATATTGCTTATGCTTATCTAGAGCCCTCGGGCAATCTGTCTGTATACCAAAAAGATGAAAAGGCATTTGTTTACCCACTTATTATCGACGGTGATATTCAGGATAGGCATTTACAGGTCTTGCATAAAGATGCTGATTGGTTAATGGCAGAGCTTGCTAAAAATAATATTATGGATAGTAACACTGTATTTTTTTGTGTTTGGGAGGAAGATCGGCTTCATATTCAGTTGAAAGAATCTTAAACTTTCTTGGCCAGTTTACGAAGATAGCGCAAATCAGTTATGCGCAACTGATTGGAAAATAGCAAGAAAGTAAATAGTAAAAACAAGGTTACGCAGCTACTTAAAATAAAAGGCAGTGGCATCATTTGCATCAGGAAATACTGAGTAACACAAACAGCAATAAAGCAGCTATATGGAACAACAAACATCCTAAATCCTGCACGCAAATTTTTGCGCTGCCTTACTGTTGCGATATGCATAAATGAAGTTAGTAAAACGCCAAAGCCAATTGCTACAACGGCACCTTTTTCCTGTATCCCAGGCTGAGAGGCAAGTACGAACATGACAAAGAGCTTACCAAGACCACCATAAATGGAGTTCATCATTGCTGCACGAGCCTCACCGATTGCTTGTAATATAGAGTGCAATGGACTTTGTATATAATAAAAATAAAAAATAGGGGCCAATATTTTTACATAACCTCGATTTTCTTGTAAGTGAAAGAGCTTCATAGCTAAGTCGTCTCCATGAACGAAAAAGTACGTAGCAGCAACACAGCCCACTAAGGATGATAGTCGTAATGAGACAGAAATACGTTCTTGTAGGAGCGGTATATGCTGTCGTGCAACAGCATCACTTACAGCCGGTATAAGAACGATCGAAAGTGCAGCAGACACAAAAGCCGGGAATAATAAAAGAGGTACTAGTACACCTGAAATAACGCCATATAAAATTGTTGCCGCGGAGGCTGTCAATCCAGCCATTGTTAAAGCCTTTAAAAAAATGATAGGCTCTAAAAACCAAGTAAAAGATCCAAATAGTTTGCTTCCTGCAGAAGGAAGGGCAATCCGTAACATTGGGGTGGAAGGATATGCCTCGATTTTGTTTTTGCGTGTCAATAATTTTTTCTTTGAAACAATATAATGCATCCACAAATACAAGAAAGCAACGACTTCAGCTAGAAGCGTAATACCCATAGCAGAGGCTGCTGTAATGGCAGCATTATCATAGGCAGCCACAAAAGGTAGCGTAAATGTGATGAAGCTAATGCGGATAATTTGTTCAATCATTTGAGCCCAAGCTGTTGGTGTAATTTTCGCAATACCCTGTAAATAAGCGCGCAATAATCCAGAACCAACTGACACCGGTACAGCAAAGAGTGCAATCCAAAGCGTAAATGTTGTTTGTTCATTATGTAAAAGAGTAGTCGAGATATATGGAATTGTAAGTGCAACAATCGGCATAAAGATGATCATTCCAATAAATGACCAAAGAATAGCCGTACGCATAACACCATAGATGCCTTCGCGTTTGTTTTTTGCTAGTAACTCTGCTACAATTTTTGCCACAGCGATAGGTAGTCCAAGTTGAATGAGTGAGATGAAGAAAATGAACGCCGGATAGACGGTCATATAAATGCCGACTGCCTCTTCACCAGCGATACGCATAAATTGCATTCTATAAAAGAAGCCAAAGAGTTTCGATAAAAAAATCACGAACATTAAAAATAGTGTACCCCGTACAAAAGAACTCATGCCATCCGTCCCTTCTCAAGCCACAAAAATTCATTTACACTATTTGTATGCAGACATGTCTTACGATACAACTTTGATTGGAGATGATTCAAAATGAGTATGCAGTATGAGCAACTATTTGAAAAAATTCGTCCTGCAATTGATAGTAAGATGGAAGAGTTTAAACATTATCAATACGATGCGATTACAGCAGAAGAACTATGGCGCTTCTGTATAGAAAAAAAATGGCGCAAAAAAAATATTGAACAATTACGTTTACATGAAATTATCTCCACTGTTTTTTCAGTATCACCATCCGATATCGTATCATTTAATCAAGTAGAATTTTTACAGAGTAATGATTGGTTTACAGATTTGAATACGGAAGAGTTAAAAATGCTGCTTGGTCCGGTCAAAACTTAAGAAGAATGTGTGAAATTTGTCAAATAATAAAAGAATACTAAAAGTGTTGAATTGACACCAAGCGCAACGTGTTTCATAATGAGTGTGTTGCGCTTTTTTTATTTGTTTAAGTATATTTATTCAAAAACCTCCTAATAATTCTTTTAAAAATTTGGAGGAATACACCTATTCAAATACAGGTTAAATTTGCGCGTTATGAACGATTGAAATAAGTAGAGCAAACTTTTTGAAGCACAGGCAACATTATTCTAAAGGAAAAGGAGGAATAAGCGTTTCAAAAGGACTTGCTATTATACTTGTTTGTAGTGTAAGGAATTGCCTTACACCAATTCGAGGAGGATTTATAAATGAAACTAAAAAGTCGTATAGTTGCATTCGTACTACTAATGGTTATTTTTACAGCAACCATCGGTACGACTGTAGGCGGCGTCTTAAAGGACATTAAGCTAGGCCTTGATTTACAGGGCGGGTTTGAGGTTCTTTATGAGGTGACAGAATTACAAAAGGGACAAAAAATTACACCAGAAGTTGTGTCGGCAACAGCAACAGCTCTTGGTGAACGTGTAAATGCTATCGGGGTAAGTGAACCGAGCATTCAGGTTGAAGACAAAAACCGCATTCGTGTGCAATTAGCGGGTGTCGAAGACCAAGAATCAGCACGTGAATTATTGTCTACTTCTGCAAATTTAACATTCCGTGATGTTGATGACAATTTATTGCTGGATGGGAATGACTTAAAGCCAGGTGGTGCTAAAGGTTCCTTTGACCAGCAAAATCGTCCTATAGTTTCGCTAACGTTAAAGGATGCGAAAAAATTTGCTGATGTAACAAGTAAAATTGCTGCTAAACCAGCAGGTCAAAACTTACTTGTTGTATGGTTAGACTTTGAAGAGGGTGTCGATTCATATAAAGCTGAATCACAAAAAGCAAAGCCTCGATATGCATCGGCAGCAACAGTTAACCAAAGATTAGATACAACAGATGTAATGATTAGCGGGAACTTCACAGTTGAAGAAACAAAAAATCTAGCGGGTATTTTAGATGCTGGGGCACTCCCTGTTAAACTTAATGAAATTTATTCTACTTCAGTTGGTGCACAATTTGGTGACCAAGCACTGAAAAGTACAATTTTCGCTGGTATTGTGGGCGTAGTATTAATTTTCATATTTATGCTATTCTACTATCGTTTACCTGGCTTAATTTCCATCATTACACTTACTATATTCACTTTCCTAGTACTAGTTGTATTCGACTGGATTAATGCTGTGTTAACACTTCCAGGAATTGCAGCAATCGTACTTGGTATAGGGATGGCGGTAGATGCGAATATTCTTGCCGCAGAACGTATTCGTGAGGAGTTACGTGTCGGTTATTCGGCTAAACAAGCATTCAAGATTGGTTCGAAGCAATCTTTATCAGCAATTGTCGATGCACAGTTAACTACATTATTAGCAGCTGCTGTATTATTCCAATGGGGGACAAGCTCTGTTAAAGGATTTGCAACAACTTTAATCATTAGTATTTTACTAAGCTTCTTAACTGCTGTTTGGGGTTCTCGTGTACTATTAGGCTTACTTGTCAACAGTGGCTATTTCAACAGTCCAGCCTGGTTTGGTATTGCAAAATCTAAACAGCATAGCTTAGATGAAAATATCGGAACATTAGATTTATCAACGAAATTTGATCGTTTTGACTTTGTACACAACCGTAAGAAATTCTATACATTCTCTTTAGCTATTCTAGTAGCTGGTGTAGTGGTTCTTGGTATATTCCGTCTAAACCTTGGTATTGATTTCTCAAGTGGTACTCGTGTTCAAATTGAAGCGGATCATACTTTAACTAAAGAAGAAGTATCTAAATACTTAGATAGTATCGACTTCTCATCTGAAGATATCCTTTTGGCAGGTGAAAAGAGTAACTCTGCGGTTATCCGTTATAAACATGACCTATCACAATCCGAAATTGCAAAATTCAAAAAAGAAGTTGGCAAAAAGTATGGTCATGAACCTGGCGTAAGTACAGTGTCACCAACAGTTGGTAAAGAGCTTGTGAAAAATGCTATTAAAGCATTATCTCTTGCGGCTATCGGTATCATTATCTATGTAGCGGTTCGTTTCGAGTGGCGCATGGGTGTTGGGGCAGTTGTCTCGTTACTACATGACGTATTCTTAATTGTTGCTGTATTTAGTTTTATGCGCTTAGAAGTCGATATTACGTTTATAGCAGCTGTACTGACGATTGTCGGTTATTCTATTAATGATACGATCGTTACATTTGACCGAATGCGAGAAAACTTAAATCGATATGATACGATTAAAGACCGTGAAGTGTTAGCGGATATCGTTAACAAATCACTCCGTCAAACGATGGGTCGATCTGTTAACACAGTGTTAACAGTTATTATCGTGACAGTGGCACTTCTTATTTTAGGTGCACCGTCGATTCAAAACTTCTCAATCGCGTTATTAGTTGGTTTAATCACAGGTATGTATTCTTCAATTTGTATTGCTGCACAAATCTGGTATTCACTTAAAATTCGTGAAATGAAAAAATCAGATGGTCAAATACACAAAAAAGAGAAAAAACAATGGGGTACTGACGAGCCTACTGTTTAACTTCAAAAACGCAGGGAAAGGAAACATTTCTTTCCCTGTTTTTTTCATAAAAAAAGAATCTGCTTGCTTTCTTTGGAAAGCAGCAGATTCTTTTTATTTAATCAATTATGCCTCGGTATAATTTCGTGACATCCGCCAGAGGCTTTGGGCCAACAAATGTTTTTTTGCGCGAAAGCGAAGCGTCAGCAGCAGATGTTTTTTGCGCGAAAGCGAAGCGTCAGCAGCAGATGTTTTTTGCGCGAAAGCGAAGCGTCAGCAGCAGATGTTTTTTGCGCGAAAGCGAAGCGTCAGCAGCAGATGTTTTTTGCGCGAAAGCGTACCAGGTGTTCGGACACACGCTGAAAGAAGTTAAAGTTTAAATTGCAGTAGTAAAGATTGGAGTTGCTGAGCGTTGTTACTTAATTCCTCAGCTACCTCATTTACCTGCTGCATTGTTGCAGTTTGCTCTTCTACTGCTTCAGCAATGATTTGAGAATTGCTAGCTGAAATATTCGCACCATTTGCAATTTCTGTTACAGAGGCAGCAACTTCTTCAGCACTTGCAGAAATTTGTTCCGAAGTGGCTGAAATATCTTCAATTTGATCAGTAAATGTCTGCACAGACTCTGTAATGGAATCAAATGCATCACCAGCCTCATGAATTTTTGCTACACCATCCTGTACAGATGCTAACCCTTCATGCACAGCAGCGGCAACATTTCTTGTATCTGTTTGAATTTCATTTGTAAGGGCAACAATTTGGCTAGCAGATTGATTAGATTCTTCAGCGAGCTTTCGTACTTCATCTGCTACAACCGCGAAGCCTTTGCCGTGTTCACCAGCTCGTGCTGCTTCGATGGTAGCATTAAGTGCCAGTAAATTTGTTTGTTCAGTAATAGCTGTAATTACTTTTGTAATTTGACCAATTTCCTCAGATTGCTTACTTAGCTTTTGCGTTAAATCAGCAATTCGTGTAGTTGCCTCAGAAATTGTATCCATCTGCTCTTTGGCAGTAGTAATAGTTTTCCCTCCCGTATCAGCAAGCTGTGTCATATTTATAGCATTGTGATGCAAATTTTGAGTTGCCTCAGCAATTCGTTGGACACCAGCAGCTGTTTCGTCCATAGCTAGAGCACTTTGTTGAGAGGCACTAGCAGAGGATGTTAAATGGTTTGACGTGTCTTGAACTCGATGGGAAATATCACTAGATGTTGTTGTCACTTCTACAGTGCTTGCCGAAAGCTCTTCAGAAGCGGCAGACAATTGTGTAGCGTTGTCCTGAACATTTTTAAGTAGTACAGATAAATTCTGTTTTAACGCATTTACTGCTGTGGCAAGTGTACCAATTTCATCTTTTGAGTCATGTTCAAGATGAGCAATCGTTAAGTCACCGGATGCTAATGTATCTGCTGCGTCTATCACTTTAAGAAGCGGTTGAGTGATGGAGCGTTTTACAAAATACATAAAATATAAGCCAACAATTGCACTTAAAACAAGTAAGACAATGGAAATTGTAATGGCTCGTGCAACTGTTTGGACAACACTGCTTTTAACCTTTCCAAGCTGTTCATCATGATAATCTAATAAATCACTAGTTAGAAAGTAGATTTTATCACTGATTTTCGAAACTTCTCCATTCATGTATGATAATGCCAAATCCGTATTTCCATTATTGAATGCTTGTATAGTTTTATCAGAGCTTGTTAGTAAATCTTTCTGTAATTCAGTTACTTCCTTCATAATATTTTTTGTGTAATCGGAACGAACAATGCCTGAAAGTTCCTTAATCGTTTCGGGCAATAATTTTTCATAATAATCTAATGTTTCTTTTGTCTCTTTATCCTTATTACTTAGAATATATGAGTTTAAAAATAGCCCTTGTGAGGCAAGCTGCTGTTGTATTTTCTCTGTTAATCGGATTTGCACGATTCTGTGATCAAGTACCTCTATTGTATCTCCCTCAACTGACTTAAATTGAAAAAATGCAATAATACTTGATAATAAGAGTAAACAAGTGAGTGTAATAAAGCCTATATTTAGTTTTTTTCGGACGGACATGTTCGTTCCTACCTTCTTTTATGTATTAGAGAATCAATGGTCTGAATTTACTATAACTTGATATTTTTACAAGGTCAATACTTGATAAATACTCAAAAGTAGGTAGTTTGTTTTCCTTTTCCTGGTATATGCAGAGGGCCATTTTTCCTTTTGATATAATTTCGAAATTTCTTACAACATGTTTCTTTTTCTCTGAATTGATTGACAATTATCGGGGTTTGGCATAGAATAAGGCTAACTTTTTTGTTCGGTACAAGGTAGGTGATCTCGGGAGCGAGGTCAGCCTTAGAACAGATGAGCTGAGTTTAGTTGAGAATAGCTGAGAAATTGTTGAATAAGAGTAGTAGCATAGGTGTGCAATTTAGAGAGTCAGTGGATGGTGCAAACTGATTTGTAGCTTATGTGAATGGACTTATGAGAGTCGCTAATTATCTTCATTACGCCAAGGCGAAATGGATAAAAGCGAACGGATTCCCCACGTTATAGGGGGTGCTTTGACTTAGTCGTATTTTACTGACGAGGGCACATAAGGGAGAGCAAATATGCTCTAATATGAGGTGGCAACGCGGTCATGATCGTCCTCTGCAATTAGGAAAAATCCTTTTTGCAGAGGACTTTTTTTGTTGTTTTTAATTTGCAAGGGGATGAATGCTTCGCTTATGCATAGAAAGCAATTGCCACTGACCCTTCGCTTTCGTGTAAATAACATCTGCCGCTACGTGGCACTGCGCTTTGCAACTAAACCTTTATAAGAGTCTTACTGGAGAAATTTAAAAAAGGAGCTTGGTCATTATGCTATCAACGAGTTCAAGAACAAAAATGAAAACCATTAATGCTGATTCTTTAACACCGATTTTAATTTTTAGACGCCTACAAGGAAATCATAAATTTTTACTTGAGAGTTCAGCACAGCATGAGGGAGCAGGACGTTTTTCTTTTATCGGCGCTAATCCAAGGAAAACGTATAAAGGCTTTGGAGATGAGATTCAGGAATATTCATATAAGACCGGAAACACATATACACATAAGGGCGACATGTTTGTTTTATTGAAAAGATTAATGCCACGTATATCCAATACGACACAATTCCCGTTTTCAGGTGGAGCTGTTGGCTATGTTGGTCATGGTGCCACAACGATATTATCAACTGCTCAGGATAAAGTGCAACTACCAGATGTGCACTTCCATGTGTATGAGACAGTCATTGTGTTTGATCATGTAACAGATGAGGTTACTTTGATTCATACGAATATTGATGCAGAAAAAAAAGAACCAAATTTAGAAGAGTTAGCAGAGCAACTTCTAAAAGGCAGAGAGGAAGAGGATACAACTTGTAACTATGAGCCTTTTGAATCGACTACGAATGAACAATTTGCAGATTCTCTTACATCCATCAAAGCTACTTTAGATGAAGATATTACAAAAGTCGTTTTATCAAAGTGTTTTTTAGCAAATTTACAAGGGGATGCTTTCGCTTTATATCGTCAATTGCGTAAAAAGCATCCTGCTCCTTATATGTATTATGTAGAGTTTGAGGATCATGTTGTTTTAGGAACATCTCCTGAAAGCCTAATTCGAGTAAAAGGTGACCGTGTGATTGCGACACCAATAGAGGGGACGTTGCCTAGAGGTTCCACAAAAAGTGAAGATTTAGAACATGAACGAAAGCTATATGAAAACACAAATATTAGAAAGTCACATGCTGTACTTGTTTCTGCCTTGCAACAAGAGCTACAGTCTGTATGTTTCCGAGATTCCATTCAAGTCATTGAGGCGATGAGAATTGAGCGCTCGAAGTACGCGTTACACATGACATCGAGAGTCGAGGGGCAAATATTACCGATGCTTCATGCACTTGATGTATTAGCTGCGACGTTACCACCTTTTGCATCAACTGATATTCCAAAGAATCAGGCAAAGGACTATTTAGAAAAAGCTAGTCAAACTGCTGGGATATTTGGAGGAGCCCTTGGATTTATCGGTTTTAACGGTCATCTTGATTTTGCTTTAACAGGGAAATCCATTGTCATAGAAAATGAAACGATGCATATGCAATCAACTGTAACGGTAACGAAATACACAAACGTCAAAGAAGTATTCAAACAAGTAGAAGAGGACGAACAGGAATTTTGGCTGCTACTTGAAAAAGAAGGAGGTCAACACTAATGGAAGGTATTCGTCAAAAAGTACAACAACGAGAGCATTTAATGTATGAGGAAATGCTACAGGCAGCAATATGGATGTTCCAAGATGACACACCAAAGGAAGAAATCGCAAGCTTTTTAACGGCACTATCTGTCAAAGGTGAAACAGCACATGAAGTAGCGGCACTAGCTACCATTATGCGTTCGTTTGCGCTAAACGTGCCAGCAAAAGAAGGAATCTATATGGATAATTGCGGTACTGGTGGCGATGGTCTTAATACATTTAATATAAGTACGGCTTGCGCCTTTGTATTAGCGGGGGCAGGTGTCAAAATGGCGAAGCACGGCAATCGCAAAATTTCTTCGGCATCAGGAAGCTCTGATGTTTTGGAAGCACTCGGTATTCATACGAATATTTCCATTGAACAAACTGTTGAGCTGTTAGAGAAAGAAGGAATAGCCTTTTTATATGCTCCAAATGTCCATCCAAAATTAAAGCGAATCGGCGAAGTACGTCGGGCACTAGGTAAGCCAACTATATTTAATCTTGTCGGTCCACTTACGAATCCAGTGCCTTTATCGACGCAATTTACAGGCATTAATCGTCCTAATTTTGTCATGGAGTATGCTTCCGTATTACAAATGCTTGGGCGTGAACGTGCAATGGTCGTTTCTGGGCCACTAGGATTAGATGAGGCGTCATTAGCTGGCCAAAATACTTTTGTCTTAGTAGATAAAGGAGACTTAATTCCTTTTTCTTTAACTCCAGAGGATGCGGGTCTTAGTTATGCACCAATAGAGGCCATTCGTGGAGGCAATGCAGATGAAAATGCTGCTATTATGCGAAATTTATTAGCTGGTAAACAAGGTGCTTACTTTGACACAGTTTTATTGAATGCTGGTATTGGATTGTTCAGTTATGGAATTGCTGAAACAGTAAAAGAAGGTGTAGAAATAGCGAAGGATAGTATTTTTAGCGGGCGTGCCCTTCAAAAATTAGAGGCAGTCGTTACTTTTAGTGAGCATATTAAAGGAGTGGAAATCCAACAATGAATATCTTAAATAAAATTCTCGAACAAAAAAAGATAGAAGTTAGTGCTTTACTGGAACAGCCCGACCCATTAGCGAATTTTACAGAAAAACCGCGTCCTTCATTATTTGAGCAATTACGAAAAGCTGAAACATTACAGGTAATTTCAGAAATGAAGCGTGCATCTCCCTCAAAGGGGCTAATCGCAGAAGGGGCAAATCCAGTGGCACAAGCAAAAAGTTACGCAGAAGCAGGAGCAACAGCCATTTCTGTTTTAACGGATAAAGAGTTTTTTAAAGGCTCCTTTGATGATTTATCCGCAGTTGCAAATGCTGTTCAGACGCCACTTCTTTGTAAGGATTTTATGATTGATCGTGTGCAAATCCGATTTGCAAAGGCATCAGGTGCATCTATCATTTTGCTAATTGTAGCCGCGTTAACAGATGAAGCATTACGTGACCTGTATAGCTATGCAACAGGCTTGAATTTAGAGGTATTAGTTGAGGTGCATGATCTTGAGGAGCTTGAACGAGCTATTGCAGTTGGTGCCAAGCTGATTGGCGTCAATAACCGTGATTTACGTACCTTTGAGGTGAGCCTAGAACGCACACGTGAAATTGCTGAAGTTTTTCCGTTCGAAGAAGAGAAAGTATTAATAAGTGAAAGTGGGATTTGGACACAAGAAGACGCTAAAGTGGTAGCAGCCATGGGAGCTAGTGGTGTTCTTGTAGGTGAGTCATTAATGCGTAGTGGTGATATAGGTACTGCTCTAAAAAGTCTACAGGTCAATAAGGTGGGGGCATCTGTATGACGAAAGTGAAAATTTGTGGACTGAAGGAACAACAGCATGTGCAGGCAGCGGTAAAGGCAGGAGCGGATGCAATTGGTTTTGTCTTTGCACCAAGTAAACGACGAGTGACGATTGAACAGGCACAGCAATTAGCCAAGCATGTGCCAGAGAGCGTTTTGAAAATTGGTGTTTTTGTCAATCCAAGCGCAACGGAATTACGCACAGCGGTAGAAAGCGTGCCATTAGATTATGTGCAATACCACGGGGAAGAATCTCCGGAGTTTATTCGTCAGCAAGGTTATCCAGCCATTAAAGCTTTGTCCGTAAGAGGTATTGAAGATGTTCAGGTTGCTGCTAACTATGATGTGGACTATTACTTATTTGATGCACCAGGGACTGATTTTAAAGGTGGCAGTGGTCACACGTTTGATTGGACCCTCCTAGAGATGGTGGGGATTCCGCGAGAAAAGTTAATTTTAGCAGGTGGTTTGCAAGCTGAAAATATTGAAGGAGCAGTATCACTTGTGTCGCCGTTTATGGTAGATGTATCGAGTGGTGTAGAGACAAACGGTGTAAAAGATATAGCAAAAATAAACGTATTTTTACATGCAGTGAAGAAGGGGAGAGAATAATGGCGAATTCAATTGCAAATAGTGTACCGACAAAGGAAGGGCGTTATGGGAAATTTGGTGGACAATTTGTTCCGGAAACATTAATGACAGCTTTGTTGGAATTAGAGACGGCCTATGATGGGGCAATGAATGATCAAACATTTACTGAGGAACTGGAATATTATTTACAACAATATGTAGGTCGCGAGACGCCATTATATTACGCAGAAAATTTAACAAAAGAGCTAGGCGGCGCGAAGATTTATTTAAAGCGTGAAGATTTAAATCACACTGGAGCCCATAAGATTAATAATGCGATTGGTCAAGCGCTTCTTGCAAAACGAATGGGTAAAAAGAAAATTGTGGCTGAAACAGGTGCAGGGCAGCATGGGGTGGCAACGGCAACGGCATGCGCATTATTGAATCTTGAATGTGTTGTATTTATGGGTGCAGAGGACATAAAACGCCAACAGTTGAATGTCTTTCGCATGGAGCTACTCGGGACAAAAGTAGAGTCTGTAGAAACAGGTTCAAAAACATTAAAGGATGCTGTCAATGCAGCACTGCGCTACTGGGTGACAAATGTTGAAGATACTCATTATATTTTAGGCTCAGCTTTAGGACCACATCCATTTCCGAAAATCGTAAGGGATTTCCAGCGTGTAATTGGTGTTGAAACTAGAGAACAGATTTTAGCTAAGGAAGGACGTTTACCAGATGCAGTCGTTGCTTGCATAGGCGGTGGTAGTAATGCAATCGGTATGTTTCATCCTTTTGTCGACGACGAAACTGTGGCGCTATACGGAGTAGAGGCTGCAGGCAGTGGCATTGAGACAGGAAAGCATGCGGCAGCAATTGCTGGTGGACAGCTAGGAGTGTTACACGGTGCATACATGTATTTATTACAAGATGAAAATGGCTTTGTGCAAGAGGCGCATTCTATTTCAGCTGGTCTAGATTATCCAGGGAAGGGTCCGGAGCATTGTTATTTACATGATATTGGGCGTGTTACATTTGATTCGATTACAGATAGTGAAGCACTTGAGGGCTTGCAGTTACTGTGTAGAACGGAAGGTATACTACCTGCACTAGAAAGCTCTCATGCCATTGCTTATACAGCAAAACTTGCAAAAACAATGTCTACAGATGACATCATTGTTGTGTGTTTATCCGGCCGAGGGGATAAAGATGTTCATACTGTACGTAAAGCATTAGGAGGAGATATGTAATGACAACACTACAGCAGGCAATTGAAGAAACGAAAATCGCTGGTAATAAAGCATTTATACCATATATTATGGCTGGCGATGGGGGTCTGGAAACTTTGAAGCCAACGATTTTCAAGCTGCAGCAAATGGGTGTAACGGCCATTGAAGTTGGTATACCATTCACGGATCCTGTAGCGGATGGGCCTACGATAGAGCAAGCAGGTGAACGGGCTTTAGCAGAAGGTGTGACATTACGTAAAGTGCTAGAAGCATTAGCTTCATTTAAAGAAGAAATTCAAGTTCCGTTAGTTGTCATGACGTATTTGAATCCTGTGTTGGCCTTTGGATTAGAAGCTTTTGCGAAGGCTTGTGAGGCGGGGGGCGTTAAAGGGTTAATCGTTCCCGATGTACCACTTGAGGAAAGTGGCGTCTTACGTGACACATTAAATTCTCATGGTATCGACATCGTCCAGCTAGTATCGTTAACAAGTCCTCCAGAGCGAATTGCACGTATCGCGACTGCCAGTCAAGGCTTTGTCTATGCTGTAACAGTCAATGGAATCACAGGGGCCCGTACAAGCTTTGCAAATGACTTAAATGATCATTTTGCTCGCTTACGTGAAGCAAGCGAAATACCAGTATTAGCTGGCTTTGGAATTTCAACGCCCGAGCAAGTGGTAAGCATGGGGGCACTTAGTGATGGTGTAATCGTTGGCAGTGCGATAGTGACAGCATTGCATGAAGGGAATTTGGAGAAAATTGAGGCATTAGTGTCTGCTTCAAAAGGTGAGTTTCAGAAGTCTACTCTTTAATGGAGTAGGCTTTTTTCTTTTGAGACTGGTATCCGAGGATTTGACGGTACTATCCACGACTTTGGCTGTTCTATCCAGGATTTCGGCTGTACTATCCATGAATCTGCCGGTACTATCCACGATTTCGGCTGTACTATCCATGACTTTGACGGTACTATCCACGATTTCGGCTGTTCTATCCATGAATCTGCCGGTACTATCCACGATTTCGGCTGTACTATCCATGACTTTGCCGGTACTATCCATGATTTCGGCTGTACTATCCATGACTTTGCCGGTACTATCCATGATTTCGGCTGTTTTATCCATGAATCTGCCAGTACTATCCACGATTTCGGCTGTTCTATCCATGAATCTGCCGGTACTATCCACGACTTTGGCTGTTCTATCCATGATTTCGGCTGTTCTATCCACGACTTTGGCTGTTCTATCCATGATTTCGGCTGTTCTATCCATGAATCTGCCGGTACTATCCACGATTTCGGCTGTTCTATCCATGAATCTGCCGGTACTATCCACGATTTCGGCTGTACTATCTATGACTTTGCCGGTACTATCCATGATTTCGGCTGTTTTATCCATGAATCTGCCAGTACTATCCACGATTTCGGCTGTTCTATCCATGAATCTGCCGGTACTATCCACGACTTTGGCTGTTCTATCCATGAATCTGCCGGTACTATCCACGACTTCGGCTGTTCTATCCATGAATCTGCCGGTACTATCCACGATTTTGGCTGTTCTATCCATGAATCTGCCGGTACTATCCACGAATTTGACTTTTCTATCCGTCACTCTGATTTCTTTCCATCACTTGGCTGGTTCTATCCTACGGGTACTTTAGCAAAACCGAAGGATTGAATTGACGATTTGATGGATAAAACTATCATTCTGATGGATAGTGCGGATAGGCTAGATTTTCGGTATAATAGCTTTCGTGAGGAAGTGAAAAGATGATTCTATCGAAAAAGAGATGGCAGGTAGAGCGCCCAGACGCTAAACTTGTCCAAACATTACAAAATGACCTACAACTTTCTGCAATTGCGGCGAAAATTTTAGCAGCACGAGGCTGCGAAACAACTGCTGATGCAGAGAGCTTATTAAATATGACAGAAGCAAGTATTCATGACCCGTTTTTAATGCATGGTATGGCAGAAGCTGTAGCACGTATTGAGCAAGCGCTTGAAAACGGAGAGAAAATCCTAGTATATGGCGATTACGACGCGGATGGTGTCACTAGCACGACAGTAATGCTTAATGTGTTGTTTGATCTCGGTGCCGATGTATCGTTTAAAATACCGAATCGTTTTATTCATGGCTATGGGCCGAATGAAGCACTATTTCGTGAAGCACATGACGAGGGCGTTCAGCTAATTATTACAGTTGATAATGGTATTTCAGGCATTGAACCGATTCGTATCGCGAAGGAACTAGGTATGGATGTTATCGTTACAGATCACCATGAACCGGGCGATGAATTACCGGCAGCAGATATTATTTTACATCCACGTATACCAGAAGGACATTATCCATTTGGCGAGCTTGCGGGTGTGGGTGTAGCCTTTAAGCTAGCTCATGCTCTATATGGAGAACTGCCAACGCATCTAATTGAATATGTTGCTGTTGGAACGGTAGCGGATTTAGTACCCTTAGTAGATGAAAACCGCTACCTAGTAAAACGAGGAATAGAAGAAATGCGCCGTTCACTCAGCCCTTGGGTACAAGCAATGTGTGAAGTAGCCAGTGCAGAGCAAACTAAAATTAACGAAGAAACAATCGGTTTTTACTTTGGACCGCGCTTAAACGCAGTTGGTCGTCTAGGAGAAGCGGCGCCAGGTGTAGAGCTATTAATGGCTGAAGATAATGCTAAGGCAATAGCATTAGCGAAACAGCTTAATACGTGTAATAGTGAGCGCAAAGATATTGTAAAGAGTATTACAGATGAGGCGATTGCTCTCATTGAATCAGATAAAAAGGTCGGAGAGTCACTCGTTTTAGTTATTACTGGTGAAGGCTGGAATGCTGGAGTAGTAGGAATTGTCGCATCTCGTCTTGTGGAGCTTTATTATCGTCCAACAATTGTACTTTCATTAGACCATGAAAAAGGAACAGCTAAAGGCTCAGCTCGTAGTATTGAGGGCTTCCATTTATATAATGAACTAGCTAAGAATAGAGATATATTACCCCATTTTGGTGGGCATCCTATGGCAGCGGGGATGACATTATCTATTGAGCATGTGGATGAATTAAGATCACGCTTAGATGCTCAAGCAAAAGCATGTTTATCAGAAGAACAATTAACACCTGTACTCAATATTGATATCCCATTAAAAATGGATGAAATTTCAGCAGATGCGATTGAAGAAATTTCAACGCTTGGTCCATATGGTACGGATTTTCCGAAGCCTGTTTATGTGCTCGAAGATGTAGAAATATCCTCCATGCGAAAAATTGGAGCAGCAGAAAACCATATAAAAATGGAATTGACGGATGGCTATGAAAAATTGGATAGTGTCGGTTTCAATAAAGGACATTTACACGACGAGTTAACATATGGAATAAAAGTATCATTTACTGGGGATTTACAAATTAACGAATGGCAAGGGCGTAAAAAAGCACAATTTATGATAGAGGATGTCCAAACGACAGAATGGCAATTATTTGATATTCGTGGTATTCGCCAAACATCACGCTGGTTAAATACGGTCCCAAAAGAGGAGGCAACATTCATCGCCTTCCGTCCCGAGACGATTACCTATTACGAGTCGCTAATTGGTGTACCAATTCTAGCAGTGGACCCTACGCTTTCGAATGTAGAACAAAGCAATTATATCGTGCTACTGGATTTGCCACAAAATGTTCAAATGTTAGAAAATGTCTTACAAAAAACAGCGCCTTCTCGTATATATGCACACTTTTATATGCCTGATTCTCAGTATTTCAATGGATTGCCTACACGTGAGCAATTCTCCTGGTATTATAAGTTTTTGAAAAATCGTCCTGCTTTCCCATTAAATATGCATTTAGCTGAATTAGCTAAGCATACAGGTTGGCCGTTAGATGCATTAAAATTTATGACACAGGTGTTTTTTGAGCTTGATTTTGTTAAAATGGAGAGTGGACTGACGACTGTCAACGTGAATGCACCGAAAAAGGCACTTACAGAGGCACCGTCTTACAAACAGCGTTCAGAACAGATTGAAATGGAGCAGAAGCTAGTATATGCCCCTTATATAGAATTAAAACAATGGTTTGATGAACGATTAAATTAATATACGAATAAGTTTCGTAGGAGGAACAATAATATGGATTTAAAGCAATACGTAACAACGGTTGAAAACTGGCCGAAAGAGGGCATCAGCTTCAAAGATATTACAACAATTATGGATAACGGTCCTGCATACAAATATGCAACAGATCAAATCGTAAGTTACGCAAAAGAATTAGGTGCTGAAATTATAGTAGGTCCTGAGGCTCGAGGCTTCATTATCGGATGTCCAGTTGCTTATGCGCTTGAAATTGGTTTTGCGCCTGTTCGTAAACCAGGAAAATTACCACGTGAAGTTATTAGTGCTGACTACGGTCTTGAGTACGGTAAAGATACGCTAACAATGCACAAAGATGCGATTAAACCAGGTCAAAAAGTATTAATCTGTGATGATTTACTTGCGACTGGCGGTACAGTTGAAGCGACAGTACGTTTAATTGAACAATTAGGTGGTCAAGTTGTTGGCTGTGCATTCCTTATCGAGTTAACAGAGCTAAACGGACGTGCAAAACTTGGCGACATTAACATAAAAACACTTATTCAATATTAATAAATGATGGATTCTTGCTAAATGAATTGCTTGATTGGAATTCATTGGCATAATAGTTCTTCAACAGAATGAAAAGCGTCACATTTTTGTGGCGTTTTTTTATTTATAAAGATATGAGGAAATATCGAATAAAGATATTTTAAATTCATTATTAAGGGAGAGTTAGCTTTGTCATATTATGTAATTGATGCTTTTACAAAAACACAATTTGGCGGTAATCCAGCAGGTGTAGTTTGATTCATGAAAATTTAGACGAAGAGTTTATGCAGAAATTTGCTGCAGAAGTTAGATTTTCAGAAACAGCATTTATTAAAAAATAGACAATAAAAATTTTGACATAAAGTTTTTTACACCGACTGCACAGGTTGAACTCTGTGGACATGCTACAATTGCATCCTTCAAGGCATTATTAGACAGTGGTGCTATTGAAGATAATGATACATAAATTATGAAAACACTCGCCGGCACACTTGTTGTTGAAGTGAATCAATCATTTATCATGATGGAGCAAGCTAAATCTCAGTTAGGAAAAATATTCGATGATTATGATAGTTTTCTAACCTTTTCAAAATTGATAAAAGCCAAATAGGAGATATAAATGTCAATCTAGTGCCTCAAGCTGCAAGTACGGGTCTTTGGGATATAATGCTTCCAATAAAAACAAAGGATGATTTGTATGCTTTAAATCCTGATTTTAAAGCACTTGCTGAATATACAAAGATTAATAAAGTGGTGGGCGTTCATGCATTTACGCTCGACACAGAAGAAGGGATAGCAGAGAGTAGGAACTTTTGCCCACTCTACGGTATTGATGAGGAAGCCGCAACAGGTACTTCAAATGGGGCATTAACTTATTATCTTTTTCATAACGACATACTAAATGAATTTGATCAAGAGTACTCGTTCCTTCAAGGGCATAGTATGGGCAGACCTTCTAATATTCTTACAAAATTAATAAATAAAAATAATCCAAGAGTTATGGTAGGAGGGCAAGCAATTATCTTGTCAAAAGGGGAATTATGCTAGGAATGACTTCTCATCATATAAACGAACAGAATAGATTTATAACATCGCAGCGATTGTATATTTGCAATTACTGTCGCGGTTTTTTACATATTTGCACTATAAATTCAAATAACATAGCAGAAGATGTATTCTATGTGAATAAGTTGATTGGAGTGAAGGCTAGGCGACTCCTCGGGGATCAACGTCACAGATGAGACCCTGGAGCGAGCAACGCGAGTGAAGCGGCTCATCGGACGCCCCCAGGAAAGCGCCTAGCCGGAACGGAAATCAACCCTTCGTTTTTCCGAAGAGCTGTACTTAATTGACACCTTGATTTAATTGACATAATCAACATGCAGAATCCATTCTGATCAATCATTTCAAAATGGATTCTTTTGTTTAGGTCCGTTTATTTATTCTTCATCATAAGATTGAATTATTTTTTGCATAGTTTTCAATGTTTCATAAAAATCATTGTATTTTTCTAAGCCAATATCATTGATAATTCTTTCTTGGATATCTTGCCAAATGGGAGCTGCATCGTTTAATTTTTCAACCCCTTTATCAGTTAGTGTAATGACCTTTGCTCGAGCATCTTGCGGATCTCTTGTTAAATCTACATAGCCATTTTGCTTTAACAAGTTAATATTGCGTGTAATGGTTGTTTGATCGAGCAGCAAAATTTCACCTAGTCGACTGATGGAAACTGATTGGTGATGATCGATATTTGCTAGCATTGAGTATTGTGTAACTTTTAAGCCAGTGGGCTGTAATAATTTATCATACAATTGTGTCACGACTCTTGTTTTTTTTCGAAGGTTTGCACATACACATATTTGTGTGTAATCTATATTCTTCATTGCTCCTTACTCCTTTTCTAGTTGGTTCAATATTATAGTAGCCTTATTGATTTATTTCGTTAAGTTGGAAAATGTTTCTTGACAGTAATAAAGGCGATTACTAAGATTATATATGTATATACATGTTTTTAAAAGGCATTTACCCCAGAAATATATGCATATACATATATTGAGATCTTTTTCATTAAAGAGTATTTAAAAAAATCTTTCAAGAAATGAAGGTGTCAAGATGAAGCGTATTCATTATAGCTGGTTTATTTTAGTCGTAACCTTTTTCTCAATTATTGTTGCAGGGATTACAATGTCATCATCAGGGGTATTTATAGACTCCTTTGAAAAAGAATTTAATTGGGATCGATCTTTAATTGCTTTAGCTTTTGCAGTGAGTCTATTTATATATGGTTTTTCGGGACCGTTTATGGCGGCATTACTAGAAATAGTGGGTTTAAAGAAAATGATGCTAGGTGCGATGGCTACATTATTCATAGGCATGTTGCTTACGCTTTTCATGACTCAATCATGGCAGTTGATCATTGTATGGGGCGGTATTATTGGTTTAGGAGCAAGTCTTTTTTTAACGGTGTTAAGTCCTTATGTAGCGAATCATTGGTTTGTGAAAAGTAGAGGGTTGGCAGTAGGGATTTTAACGGCGAGTACTGCAACAGGGCAGTTAATTCTCCTCCCAATATTGGCGATTATTATTGAGCATTATTCTTGGCGATGGGCGATTGGATTAATTCTCATTCTAAGTATTATTATGTTCATCACTATTTCTATATTTATTAAAAATAAACCACAGGATATTGGAATTTTTCCTTATGGAATGGAAGAAGATTTAGATGTGCAACAAGAGAATCATAAAAAAAATCCGATTAGTATTGCTTTTAATGGTTTATTTGAGGCAATAAAGAAGAAAGAATTTTGGTTATTAGCGGGAAGTTTTTTTATTTGTGGACTTTCAACTAGTGGGTTAGTTGGTACTCATTTTGTTTCATACTGTATTAGCTTTGGAGTCCCTTTAGTAACCGCTGCATCCTTTCTTTCTTTTATGGGAGTGTTTAATCTTGTAGGCACTACTTTATCAGGGTGGCTGTCTGATCGTTTTGATAATCGATGGTTATTGTTTTGGTATTATCTTTTAAGAGGAACGTCTCTGCTTTTACTCCCGTATGCATTAATGCAAGAGTCGCTCACTTTACTGACAATCTTTACAATATTTTATGGATTAGATTGGATTGCTACAGTACCTCCAACGATTAGTATTTCTAGACAAATTTTTGGTGCAAATAAAAGTGGCATTATTTATGGGTGGATTTTCGCATCACATCAAGCAGGAGCAGCAGTTGCTGCTTATGGTGGAGGCCTCATCTATAAGTTTTTCAATTCATATACTTGGGCCTTTTTCATTGCAGGAATGTTCTGTGCATTGGCAGGTTTATTTGTCATCATCGTGAAAAAGCAAACACCTCATCATGCCAATACTTAATAACTAGCTACTCGCTTTGCTTATAGCGCGATTTTTGTGACATCGAGCCGTCTCTTTCGCTTTTGTTGTCGCTGTCGCTACGTTACACTACGCTTTCGCGCAAAAAACACTTGTCGCTGCCGCTACGCTTTCGCGCAAAAAAGTCTGTTGCTGGAGTTTTGTTTTATCACGATAAATTAGAGTGACATGGCAGATAATACATACTAAGTGAAATGGTTGATTTGCAGCAGAAGAGCCATATTTTATTCAATAGGACATTTTAGTTTCATTGAAGCAATAGTGTAAACAACGACAAAGTTGAAGCCAATAACATAAGGCTTCAACTTTTTTGTTTAAATTTTTTTTGACATCAATCAAACAAAAGTTTATAATGTAAACAAATATAACAAAAGGTGATGCTATGAATGAAAGAGAACAGGCGGTCCTTGCATTAATTCGCCAGAATCCGTTTATGTCTCAACAAGAGATGGCCGATAAGATGAATCTATCTCGACCAGTCCTTGCTAATTTAGTGTCGAGCTTAACGAAGCAGGGAAAAATTGTAGGTCGTGCGTATATTTTGCCTGAGGAAAATGAAATCATTTGTATCGGTGGAGCCAATCTTGACCGAAAATTTCATGTAAAGGGGAATGTCCAGTTCGGTACATCCAATCCTGCAAGCTCTTCATTTAGTGTAGGTGGTGTTGGACGAAACATTGCTGAAAACTTAGGCAGATTAAATCATCAAGTTACATTGCTAACTACTGCCGGCAAAGATGCTGATTGGCAAGTTATCCAAGAAGCTTCAGAGCCATTTATGAATTTACGTTATGTGGAACAGTTACCTGATGCTTCGACTGGTTCCTATACTGCGGTTATGGATGAGCAGGGCGAGCTAGCATTAGCGGTAGCAAATATGGAAGTATATGATCTTTTATTGCCGAGTTTGCTAAAAAAACATGAGGCAATGCTGATGAATGCGGGCTGCTTTATTATGGACTTAAACTGTCCAAAGGAAACAGTGGCTTACATACAGCAGGTTGCAATTGCCCGTGACATTCCGTTTGTCATCGTACCGGTATCTTCGCCAAAAATGAATCGATTACCCGATACGTTGCAAGGTGTAACATGGTTTATTTGTAACACTGATGAAGCAGAGACGATTGTTGGTCATAAAATCGAAAACTCTGCTCATTATGAAAAGGCTTTACAGCAACTTCTTAAATTAGGTGCTGAACAGGTAATTATTACTGCGGGTAGCAAGGGTGTGTATGCAGCTTCCACTACAACGAAGCCAAGTCATTACGCAGCTAAAGCTATAGAAAAAATTGAAGATGTAACAGGTGCAGGAGACGCCTTTGTCAGTGCTGTAATTCATAGTTGGCTTACAGGGCAATCCTTTGCAACATGTATTGATGCAGGCTTAACGAATGCCAAAAATACACTTGCATCCCCATATACAGTAAGACCTGAGCTATCAGTTGATTTGTTAAACAGTGAAATGGAGGAATAACACATGAAAGAATTCATCGTATTATCAGAAGAAGTAAAAGCAGGACAAGCAAAAGGTTTACCAATCGTAGCATTAGAATCAACAATTATTTCTCACGGAATGCCATATCCACAAAATGTACAAACAGCACGTGAAGTGGAACAAATTGTTCGTGATAATGGTGGAGTACCAGCAACTATTGCATTAATCGATGGTAAAATTAAAATTGGTTTATCAGATGAAGAACTTGAAATGTTCGGTAATGCACAAGGTGTAGCAAAAGCATCTCGTCGTGACTTAGGCTATCTTTTAGCAACAAAAAAATTAGGAGCGACAACTGTAGCTGCAACAATGATTTGTGCGGAGCTAGCTGGTATTGAAATTTTTGTAACTGGCGGTATCGGCGGGGTACACCGTGGTGCTGAAACAACAATGGATATTTCAGCAGATTTAGAAGAATTAGCACAAACAAATGTTGCGGTAATTTGTGCGGGTGCTAAGTCTATTTTAGATATTGGTTTAACTTTAGAATATCTAGAAACAAAAGGTGTACCAGTTGTTGGATATGGTACAGATGAGCTACCAGCATTCTATACACGTCAAAGCGGTTTTGATGTAAACTTCAAGATTGATACACCAGAGGAAGTGGCAGAAATGCTACGTGCAAAATGGCAATTAGGTTTAAAAGGCGGAGCTGTCATTGCTAACCCAATTCCAGAGTCTGAAGCGCTTGAGCATTCATTCATAACAGAAATCATTGAAAAAGCTCTAGTAGAAGCAGAAGAAAACGGTATTCAAGGTAAAAACGTGACACCATTCTTACTTGGAAAAGTTAAAGAATTAACAGAAGGCAAAAGCCTTGATGCCAATATTGCATTAGTAAAAAATAATGCAGTAGTTGGTACAAAAATTGCTGTAGCGTATAATAAATAAGCTAACAACTATGATACGAGAAGAGAGACTCTTTGCGAATATTACTTTCGCAAAGAGTCTTTTTATTCATTTCAGAGAATATTTTTTCCATTTTTCACATTGTTCACGAGAATAACTAAACAAAATGACACAGTTACTTTACAATAGCCCATAATATTTTATACAATTAAGTTTATATCTAATCTGAAAAATTTGACGAGCAAGGTGGACATGTTATGGCGAAAGAGCAAATTTTGACTCCCGAGGACGTTTTTGAGTTAGTCAAATCCTACATGAATGATGAAAATGTAGCATTCGTGAAAAAAGCATATGAATTAGCAAGGGATGCCCATATTGAGCAATTCCGAAGCTCGGGTGAACCGTATATTATTCACCCTGTGCAAGTAGCTGGTATTTTAGCTGAGTTACAAATGGATCCTGAAACAGTTGCGGCTGGTTTTTTACATGATGTTGTCGAGGATACGGATTTTACGCGTGACGATTTAGTTCGTGAATTCGGCGAAGAGGTTGCGATGCTTGTAGACGGTGTAACAAAGCTAGGGAAAATTAAATATTTATCTAAAGAAGCGCAACAAGCAGAAAACCATCGAAAAATGTTTGTAGCTATGGCGCAGGATATTCGTGTCATTTTAATTAAACTGGCAGACCGCCTACATAATATGCGCACGTTAAAGCATTTACCAGCAGAAAAACAACGCCGTATTTCTAAAGAAACGCTTGAAATTTTTGCACCACTTGCGCATCGTCTTGGGATTTCGACTGTTAAATGGGAGCTTGAGGATACAGCACTTCGTTATTTAAATCCACAGCAATATTATCGCATTGTCAGTCTTATGAAGAAAAAACGTGATGAGCGTGAGGCATATTTAGACAATGTAATGGCTGAGATGAAGTCACAGCTTACAGATGTTGAAATTGAAGCGGATGTTTATGGTCGCCCAAAACATATTTACAGTATTTATCGTAAGATGGTGTTCCAAAAGAAACAGTTCAACGAGATTTATGATTTATTAGCCATTCGTGTACTTGTCGATAGTATTAAAGATTGCTATGCCGTACTTGGGATTGTGCATACATTATGGAAGCCAATGCCTGGACGTTTTAAAGATTATATTGCGATGCCAAAACAAAACCTATATCAATCACTGCATACAACAGTAATTGGTCCTTATGGTGACCCATTAGAAGTTCAAATTCGTACGAAGGAAATGCATAAAATTGCCGAGTACGGGATTGCAGCACATTGGGCATATAAGGAAGGTAAAAAAGTTGATAATGTAAAACAAAATGTCGACCAAAAATTAACGTGGTTCCGAGAAATTTTGGAATTCCAAAACGAATCTTCTAATGCTGAAGAATTTATGGAATCTTTAAAATTTGATTTGTTTTCTGATATGGTTTATGTATTTACACCAGAAGGAGATGTCATTGAATTACCAGCAGGCTCTGTACCTATCGACTTCGCATATCGTGTGCATTCAGAAGTTGGGAATCGTACAATTGGCGCGAAAATTAATGGCAAAATGGTACCACTTGATACACCTTTGAAAACGGGAGATATTATTGAAATTTTAACTTCTAAGCAATCATTTGGTCCGAGTCGTGATTGGTTGAAAATAGCCCAATCCTCACAGGCGAAAAATAAAATAAAGCAATTTTTCAAACGTCATCTTCGTGAAGAAAATATCATCAAAGGTAAAGAGATGATAGAAAAGGAAATCCGTGCACAAGGTTTTGACGTAAAAGAAACAATGTCAGCGGAAAATTTGAAGCGTGTATGTGAAAAATTCAACTATACAAATGAAGACGATTTATATGCAGCTGTCGGCATGAATGGAATTACAGCTCAGCAAGTTGTTAATCGTCTAGCGGAAAAACGTCGCAAAGAGCGTGAACAGGAAGAAGCGCTTGAGAAAATTGAACAAAAAATGAAAAACCCTATTCCACAAAAACGTACAGAATCGGGTGTTATTGTAAAAGATATAGACAATATGCTTATTCGACTTTCACGTTGCTGTACGCCAGTTCCTGGAGATGAAATTGTAGGCTTCATAACGAAAGGAAGAGGTGTTTCAGTGCACCGTGCAGACTGTCCAAATATTCAAGTTGATGATGAGCAGGAGCGCTTAATAGAAGTTGAATGGGAACATGGACTTACTCCAGAGAAAAAAGAATACCCTGTTGATATTGAAGTTTCAGCCTTCGATAGACCAGGAATTTTAAATGAAATCATGCAAATTGTTAGCGAAACAAAAACGAATATTTTAGCAGTGAGTGGTCGTGCAGATCGTGATAAAATGGCAACGATTCATTTAACGATTTCGATTTCAAATATTTCTCATTTGCATAAAGTAGTGGAACGTATTAAGCAAACACCTGATATATATTCAGTGCAACGTGTGATTAACTAAGTGGGATGGTTGGGAAGTAGCCACTTTATTATGTACTGGAAGTGGATCTTCTGATGCATTTAAAGCGAGAATTGAGGTTTTAAAGAATGAAAGTAGTTTTACAACGTAGTAAAGCAGCCTCTGTTACGGTTGACGGAAAAGTAACGGGAGCTATTGATAGCGGGTATGTTCTTCTGGTTGGTATTACACACGGGGATACACAAGAGGATGTTGAATATTTAGCGAAAAAAGTAGCAAATCTCCGCCTTTGGGAAGATGCTGACGGAAAAATGAATCATTCCATTTTAGAGCATGGAGGGGCTATTCTATCCGTCTCACAATTTACATTGTATGGGGATGCAAAAAAGGGGAATCGTCCAAGTTTTACAAGTGCAGCAAGGCCAGAAGTTGCGGAACCGTTATGGGAGGCTTTTAATAATGCCTTACGTGAACACGGTTTACATGTGGAAACAGGAATATTTGGTGCAATGATGGATGTTGCACTGACAAATGATGGCCCTATTACAATACTTCTTGAGTCCAAATAAATGGTACATTTCCTATGATTCCTTCATACATTAATTAGTATGTTTAGTTTTGTAGGAAGGAAGTGTATTAAAGATGACGCAGGTAGGCAGCATATCAAATCCATATTTATACGAAACTCTTAACATGATGATTGGCCAGGCAATTGTAGTGCAAACTAAGAAAAATATTCAGCAAGGAAAATTAATCTCTGTATTACCCGACGATATTGTTTTAGAGGTTAGCAGTACGCCGTTTTTTATTAGTATGAAGGAAATTGTATGGGTTACGCTAGCGACAATGAAAAAATAAGAACATAAAGGACCTCTATACTTATGTAATGTAAGTTGGAGACCTTTTACGTTTTAGCGTGGTAAAACAGCGAGTACTGAAATCTAAGATCTGTTTGTATGAATATGTATCGTTTGTAACATAGACTGTAAACATCATAACTTTCCATCGATTTAGGACTACTATAATGAAAGAGTTATTTATAACAGTCTCATAATTGATTGATAATAATAAAAAAGCTGCAAGGGAAGTATAATGCTTATTTCCTTTGCAGCTTATTTATGTATGTATCCCACATTAACGCTCGATTGGTGAAGACTATTAATAAGTGGGGGTGAAGAAAGTGCCTGCTGATTCAAATTTAACTTCTTTCAGCAAGTGCCCAAACATCTGTACCTGTCGCTTACGCTTTCGGTACATAAAACATCCGCTGAAATAGAGGAACTCAGTCTAAGAACGCCACGTCCTGTGGCAATTTATCTGTGCGAAAGCGAAGCGACAGCAACACGGTTTTATCTGTGCGAAAGCGAAGCGACAGCAACACGGTTTTATCTGTGCGAAAGCGAAGCGACAGCAACAACACACGACTGAGTGACCAACATCATGCTGCTGACGCTGCGTTAGCACTATGCTTTCGCACAAAAAACATTTGTTGGCCCAAAGCTTCCGGCGGATGTCACGGAATCGGAAAAGAGTTCTTAAAGGATATTAGGCTAACTGACCTGCACCGTGCATGCCTAAGCACAAATCCGATTCCGGACGCAATTATGTCGAGGCATAATTGATCTTTATTGATTTTCGTTAAAGTAATTTAAAATGCCTTGGTAGATGCCGAGAGTAGCTTGTTCACGGAATTTAGCGGTTGTAATAGCACGTTCCTCACTACCATTACTTAAGTAGCCCAGTTCAATGAGGGCAGCTTGTTGACGATTTTCTCGTAGAACTAAATAATTTCCTTGTTGGGTACCACGATTCTTTAAATCGATTTTATTTGACAGTCCATTATTTATTGCCTCTGCAAGACCTTGTTGATTACTGTTCATATAATATGAGGTGAAGCCATTAACGGAGCTATCGTCTGTTGCATCATAATGAATACTGATAAAAGCATCTGCCTCATACTGGTGCGCAATTGATACGCGTTTACGGAGTGCAACATATTCATCTGATTCTCTTGTCATGACAACATTTGCTCCAGCAGCACTCAACTTTGAAGCAAGAAGAGATGCTGTTTTCAATGTAACTTCCTTCTCATTTGTTCCACGTTGTCCGGTAGTGCCGTGGTCATTTCCACCATGTCCAGCATCTACGACAATAGTTAGCCCATTTAAAGTGCCTTTCTTGCGTGGTACAGATTTATCTTTTTTAATAGCAGTAGTGGCTTTACTTGACGAAGTAGTAGTAACGACCCAGTTCGCCACAAATGCAGTTTTGTCATCTACTTGTATTTCATAAAAATCATTTTTAGCGCCTACAATAGGGTATGTTTCACCAGCATCTACACGTTCAACAACATCAGCAACTGTTGTTGCATCTGTACGTAAGTTTGTCCCGTTATAAATGATTGTCACAGATTCAAGCTCTGAGGAAGAAGAAGCAGATTTCGATGTCGTTTTTTCTATATTTGAAAAAGTACCATAAAAGCTATAAACCCAACCTGCTTTATTATCGCTATATTGAATTTGTACCCAGTTATGCTCTTGAGCCAGCACTTTAAAGGCTTGTCCATTTGAAGCTGTTCCTATTTTTTTAGCATTTAAGTCGGGTTTTTGGCGCACATTAAGTGCATCCACTAAAACTGTAAATGTAGTATCCTTGTTGATTTTTTTTGTAGATACTTCAACTTTAGGCTCATCAGCCTCAGCCTTAACCTTTTTTTCGGGTAGGTCATTGATTGTAACATAGTCAGTAGATACCCACCCTACTAGTCCGTTCCAATCTATTTTTGCCCATTCGCCATTTTTTTCAATAAGTTTTGCTTGGCTGCCTATTGATAATTGTCCAAGAACTGCTGAAGATATGTCAGGCTCAGTACGAATATTTAGACGATCGACTTGTGAAATCAACGTTTTATCAATCGTTTGTTTATCGTTTATTGAAGCTGTTAGCCAAGATGCAACCCAGCCTTCGTAATCGCCTGCTTTTACTTGAATCCAGTCGCCTTCACGACTAACAGAAGTTAGCGAATCACCCTCATCTAATGTCGTAATGATTGGATAAGACAGTCCAGGTCCCTCACGTAAATGAAGAGTCGTTCCAGTTACTTTTAAATCACTGGTGTTGGCTAGTGCTGTTTTAACATTCTTCATATTTGGAATCGCAATTATTAGCACTAGTACGAAGATGATACTAATATTTAAAAGTTTTGTCCTCATCAGATTCCTCCTATCCTTGACCTATTTTACCATGCTTTAGTAATAGAATTCGTGGGAAAAAGGTAATGGAATTTGTTATTTTCACGAATGTATTGTAAAAAAAATAAAAACAGTTGACATTGCCTTTTGTAGTGACTAACATAAAGGGTAATCAAAAAATGATTAACCGCTTATGACCAAGCAAGTAGCATATACCTCTATTGGAGAAGAGAGGGAAAGACCTAGGCTGAAATCTTTCCTACAAAAATGTATACTGTGAACAACACTTGAGAGGCTTTTTTCTGAAAAGTAATGCTTAGTAGGAAAAAACGGAATCGGCCGTTATCCGATTTGGAGGAGGACGCATGTATTTGATGCGTCAACTAGGGTGGAACCGCGGAAGCTTGTACAGCTCTCGTCCCTTGCATTATGCAAGGAGGCGAGAGCTTTTTTATTGGACAAAAAATGAGAAAAGTCCAGAAGACAGCTTGCTCATAAGCAATTTACAAAGGAGGTTTTTCTATGAGTTTTAAAGTGCCACGAGGGACACAAGATATTTTGCCTGGTGAATCAGAAAAATGGCAAAAGATAGAAACGGTTATCCGTGATATCTGTCGTGTCTATCGCTACAATGAAATTCGTACACCAATTTTTGAGCAAACAGATTTATTTGCACGTGGTGTCGGTGAAACAACAGATGTTGTTCAAAAGGAAATGTATACATTTGAAGATCGCGGTGGCCGTTCGTTAACATTACGTCCGGAGAATACAGCTGGTGTAGTTCGTGCTTATGTTGAGCATAAAATGTTTGGTGCACCGGATCAACCAGTAAAGCTTTCATATTTAGGACCAATGTTCCGTTATGAACGTCAACAAGCAGGGCGCTACCGTCAATTTGTTCAATTTGGAGTAGAAGCAATTGGTTCAGCTGATCCAGCTATTGATGCGGAAGTAATTGCACTTGCAATGGATGTCTATGAATCAGCAGGTTTAAAGGATTTAAAATTAGTCATTAATTCTCTTGGCGACAAAGAAACACGTGATACACACCGTACAGCACTGTTACAACACTTCGAACCACATATTCATGAGTTTTGTTCAGACTGTCAAAATCGTTTGCAAAAAAATCCACTGCGTATTTTAGACTGTAAGGTAGACCGCGAGCATCCATTAATGGAATCTGCACCTGCATTAACTGATTTCCTTACTGAGGAGTCAGCAGCATATTTCGCTCAAGTTAAAACGTACTTAGATACACTGGGTATATCGTATGAGATCGATCCTAATCTTGTAAGAGGTCTTGATTATTACAATCATACGACTTTTGAAATTATGTCAACGGCTTCTGGATTTGGATCCATTACTACACTTTGTGGTGGGGGTCGCTATAATGGCCTTGTGCAAGAAATTGGTGGTCCGGATGTACCAGGTATCGGATTCGCATTAAGTATCGAGCGTTTGTTGCTTGCACTTGAAGCTGAGGGTGTTGAATTAGACACAGCATCAGGACTCGATGTCTATATAATTGCTATGGGCGAAGAAGCGAAGCTAAAAACTGTAGAATTAACAAGTACCTTCCGTGCTAAAGGCATTTCTACGGAGATAGATTATTTAGATCGTAAAATGAAAGCTCAAATGAAATCAGCAGACCGTTTAGGTGCGAAATATACGATTGTTTTAGGTGAAACAGAGCTTGAAGAGCAAGTAGCTACTGTTAAACATATGGAATCAGGTGAACAACAAAAAGTAGAGTTCTCAGAATTAGTGAACTACCTATTAAAACAATAAACGAATCTGTGAAAACATAAATCGTTTATCTGTCCAAATGATTCAAATATCTACGTCATTTGGACAGATAATTCATCTAATGAACTGCTAATTTTCCTTGGCATCCATTCACTACTTAGTAGGAACTGTATGCTACATAAGTAAAATAAATAGTTCATCACAGAAAGTCGGGATGCGATATTGTGAAAACGGAAATCAACCCTAAGTTATAGTGATGAGCTAAATAAATTTTGGAGGAATTAAATAAATGGCAACAAGAACACATGCTAGTAATGAACTATCAGAAGCATTAAAAGGCGAAAAAGTCGTATTAAAAGGTTGGGTACAACGTCGCCGCGACCTAGGTGGTTTAATTTTCGTTGATTTACGTGACCGTACTGGAATAACACAAGTAGTGTTTAGCCCTGATGTAGCAGAAGCACATGCTTTAGCCGATAAAGTGCGTAGTGAGTACGTAATCGAAGTGGAAGGGACAGTTATTCTTCGTTCAGAAGATCAAATCAACCCAAATGTACTAAATGGTAGAATTGAAGTAGAGGCAACAAAATTAGTCGTTATTAATACGGCAAAAACAACACCATTCCAAATCGAAGATCGCACTGACGTATCAGAAGATTTACGTTTAAAATATCGTTATCTTGACCTGCGTCGTCCTGCTATGTTTGATACATTCAAAATGCGTTCAGACGTTACTCGTACAATTCGAAACTTTTTACAAAACGAAGGCTTCTTAGAAGTAGAAACGCCAATTTTAACAAAATCATCTCCAGAAGGAGCTCGTGACTATTTAGTACCATCACGTGTTCATGAAGGCGAATTCTATGCACTACCACAATCACCACAGCTATTTAAGCAATTATTAATGGTTTCTGGTTTCGAAAAATACTTCCAAATCGCACGTTGTTTCCGTGATGAAGACTTACGTGCTGACCGTCAACCAGAGTTTACACAAGTTGATATTGAAACAAGCTTTTTAACGCAAGAAGAAATTATTGAAATGAACGAACGCTTAATCCAAGCAGTTATGAAAGAAGTAAAAGGCATTGATATCCCTGCTCCATTCCAACGTATGAAATATCAAGATGCTATGGATCGTTACGGCTCAGATAAACCTGATGTACGTTTCGGCTTAGAGCTAGTTGCTTTAAATGATATTTTTGATGGCTGTAATTTCAAAGTGTTTGCTGATACAGTTGCACAAGGCAAAGAAGTAAAGAGTATCAACATTAAAGGTGCGGCAGACAAATACTCTCGTAAAGACATGGACGAGCTAACAAAATTCGTTGGTATCTATGGAGCAAAAGGTCTGGCTTGGTTAAAAGTAACGGAAGAAGGCTTAAACGGACCGATTGCAAAATTCTTTGACGATGCTTTAGCAGCTGCATTAATCGAACGTATGAAAGCAGAAGTGGGCGATATTTTAGTATTCGTTGCTGATAAAGCATCTGTAGTAGCAGCTTCTCTAGGTGCACTGCGTACGAAATTAGGTCAAGATTTAGAATTAATCGACGAATCAGAATTTGCATTCCTATGGATCACAGATTGGCCTTTATTAGAGTACTCTGAAGAAGACGGTCGCTATAAAGCAGCGCACCATCCATTCACACGTCCATTTGACGAAGATATTCCGTTAATGGATACTGATCCTTCAGCAGTTCGAGCACAAGCGTATGATATCGTATTAAACGGTTATGAGCTTGGTGGAGGTTCACTACGTATTTATGAACGTGAATTACAAGAAAAAATGTTTAATTTACTTGGTTTCACAGAAGAAGAAGCAAGAGCTCAATTTGGCTACTTATTAGAAGCATTTGAATATGGTGTACCACCACATGGAGGTCTTGCATTTGGTCTTGACCGCTTCGTAATGCTACTTGCTGGTCGCACTAACTTACGTGACACAATTGCATTCCCGAAAACAGCAAGTGCAAGCTGCTTATTAACAAATGCACCAAGTGAAGTTTCTCTAGAACAATTGAATGAGCTAAATTTAGCAATTAAAACATTTAAAAGATAATTAATACTCCTAAATACCTGGGTTCTCTAGCAAAATTTGTTGAGAATCTAGGTATTTTTTGCGTTTTCTCTAGAATGTAGATTTTTTAAAAGAAAATAGTTTGAATTGTCAGATAAATGTGTTATTATAACTGTAATACGAATCCTGATGTGTTTGTCTAATTGCTAGCTCTACTTAACAGTTTTGACCGAACACATTAGAATCGGGAGCCTTCATTTTGTAGTCGCAAACAAGCCCCATGCGGAGCGGGACGTTTAAAGCTGCAAAGCAGGCACCCCCCTGCGAATTGCGGGTTCAAAACGAATGTTTCTTGGCATAACGGCACAATCGGGATTCGTCATACATAGTAATAACCACAAAGAGGAGCATAAAATTGGCTCCTTTTTTAGTGCAAATAAATGGTTATTCAAAAAGACAACAGCACAAGCAAGACTAATAATAGAACAAATTTGTTTATTGCAGAGGAGAAATAACAATGATCCTTGGCTTAAAAAAGAATGAAGTGAATATTGTGACGTATGATAATGAATGGAAAAATGAATTTATACGAGTTCGTTCCGAGATTATAAAACATACGAAATCACAATTTGATCGTATTCAACATATTGGTAGTACTTCGATTGAGGGGATTCAGGCAAAGCCGGTGATCGATATTCTAATGGGTGTTAATGATATTGATAATATTTCAGAGTCATTTTTAAAAGAAATGAGAAAGGCTGGCTTTTATAGATTGCGTGTAGAAAGACCAGCAGAAATTGTATTTGCAAAGTTTACAGATGATACGTTTGAAGTCAAAACACATTTTCTTCATGTGGTGAATTATCAAGAAGATAAATGGTGTGATTTAGTGTTTTTTAGAGATTATTTAAATGCAAATGAATCAATCAAAAGGCAGTATGAAAAGTTAAAATTAAACTTTCTTAACAGCAATTTAAAGGGGATTGATGAATATACATCGTATAAAGAGCAATTTGTACAATCGATTTTTGATAAAAGAATTGCTTTAGCAGGAGATAAATAAAGCGTCGATATAAATTACTGAGATAGAACAAAGAAATTGAATGATAATTAACGCATTCTCGTCAATTGGAATTACATTTGTAAAAACTATACTTTGTGTATAAGTTGATTGGAGTGGAGGCTGGGCGACTCCTTGGGGATTAGCGTCACAGATGAGACCCTGGAGCGAGCAGGTAGGGGAACGGCACTACGCTTTCGCACAGAATGAAACCCTGTTGCTGTCGCTTCGTTGCACTACGCTTTCGCACAGAATGAAACCCTGTTGCTGTCGCTTCGTTGCACTACGCTTTCGCACAGAATGAAACCCTGTTGCTGTCGCTTCGTTGCACTACGCTTTCGCACAGAAAGAAACCCTTTTGCTGCCGCTGCGTTAGCACTACGCTTTCGCACAAAAAACACTTGTTGTCCCAAGCGGCTCATCGGACGCCCCCAGGAAGCATCAGCAATAAATGTTTTATCTGTGCGAAAGCGAAGCGTCAGCAACAAATGTTTTATCTGTGCGAAAGCGAAGCGACAGCGACAAATGTTTTATCTGTGCGAAAGCGAAGCGACAGCAACAAAGCGCCCAGCCGGAACGGAAATCAACACCAAGTTATGGGGATGAATCCGAAAAATTTAGAAAATATAAAAAATACTTTTTATTTTTGTAAAAGTGTCATATAATTGGTATAGACAACTATACCAAGTTAAATGATAGCTTGGTAACTTCAGCAAAGCTCCTCAAAAAATGATTAGGGGGTGATCTAATGAAGAATACGCTTTTAATTTCCAATGTTACGATAGTCAATCATGATGAAGCACCGTTTCAGGGCGATTTATTCATTAATAATGGTAGGATTATTAAAATAAGTCATAACTTATCTGATCAGGCTGAGCATTATATTGATGGCAAAGATAAAAATTGGTTACTACTACCTGGCTATATTGATATGCACATACATGGCTCTGCTGGGCATGATGTGATGGATGCTACGCAATTAGCATTACATCAAATGGCACGTTCATTAGTACAGGAAGGCGTTACGGGCTTCCTTGCTACTACAATGACACAATCTATAGAAGCAATTGAAAGCGCTTTATCTAATGTTGCTCAATTTGAAAATAATGATGATGAGGCAAGCTTATTAGGTATACATGTAGAGGGACCATATGTATCGGAAAAACGGGCTGGAGCTCAGCCAATAGAATACATTATTTTACCGTCTACTGAGCAATTTGCATCCTGGCAGAACATAAGTAAGCAACGCATTAAACAAGTCACAATTGCACCTGAGGTAGAGGGGGGCTTTACGTTTATTGAATCGTTAAAAGATTTAAATGTTATTGCTTCCATTGGCCATTCTGACGCATCACTTGAGGAGGTGGGGAGGGCAGTATCATTGGGCGTAAGACAGGCTACACATTTATATAACCAAATGCGTCCTTTCCATCATCGTCATCCAGGTGTCGTTGGTGCAGTGCTTTTAGAGGATCAGGTGAAGACTGAAATTATAGCAGATTTCGTGCATAGCCATCCTCAGGCTGTAGAGCTAGCGTATCGTATTAAAGGAGCGAAGGGGATTATCTTAATTACCGATGCGATGCGGGCAAAAGGCTTACATTATGGTGATTATGATTTAGGGGGTCAAACCGTTCATGTTTCTAAGGATGGAGCTCATTTATCTAATGGGGCTTTAGCGGGTAGTGTATTAACAATGGAGCAAGCAGTAAAAAATATGAAAGCAATCACCAATTGCTCATTGCAGGAAATTGTCGCAATGTCTTCTACAAATGCTGCTAAGCAATTACAGCTTCCAACTAATGGTCGTATTGCAGAAGGCTATGATGCAGATTTTGTATTACTAGATGAAAATTTAAATGTACAAAAAACTATTTGTCGGGGTAAAGTTGTATTTGAGAAATGAAAGTAAAGAGGCGATAAGGATGGTGCAATACTTGTTAGATAAAAATTCTCATATACCTATCTATATACAAATAGAAGAAATCATTAAACAACGTATTTATTTAGAAGAATACAAAATCGGTGAAAATATACCTTCTGAGCGAGAGCTTTCTATGCAGTTTGATGTTAGTAGAATGACTGTTCGTCAATCTATCACAAATTTAGTGAATAGCGGATTGCTGTATCGTGAAAAAGGGAGAGGTACATATGTCGCTAATCCAAAATTAGAACAACCGCTAAAAGGATTAACAAGTTTCACAGAGGATATGCGGGCTAGAGGAATGGAACCAAGCAGTAAAGTTTTACGCTTTGAAAAAATTGTGCCACCAGTTGATATTGCTAGAGATTTAATGTTAGAGCCGGGCGAAGAGGTATTCTTCGTTGTACGAATTCGTAGTGCGGATTCAAAGCCAATGGCAATCGAAAGAACGTATATTCCTGTGAAAGTATATCCAGAATTAGATGAAAAGAAAATAATGGGGTCACTGTATGCGTTAATTGAAGCAAAGTTCCATCAAAAAATTGGAAATGCTATTCAGCAAATGGAGGCAGCTATTGTTCCAAAAGAAGATAGTAAATTTTTGCAAATTAATCATACTGCACCTGTGTTAATTATTAAACGTACAAGTTATTTATCTGATGGAGTTCCGTTCGAGCTTGTGCGAAGTACTTATCGAGCTGATCGATACAAATTCATTAGTGAAATTAAAAGGTGATCCTATGGATGCATATTTTCTAGAAATTCAAAAGTTAATGCAGGTCGTGAAGGAGCAAGAATATGCCCAAATAAAAGAAGCCGCACAATTAATTGTCCAAAGGCTACATCGTGGAGGAATTGTCCAATTATTTGGTTGTGGCCATTCTCATCTTTTAGCACAGGACGCATTTTATCGCGCGGGAGGGCTTGTACCTGTACGTCCTATAATTATTGAACCTTTAACTTTACATGCAGGAGCAATGACATCATCTAAAAATGAGAAGGACCCGACTATAATTGAACGGTATGCTGATCATTTTAATCTTCATGAAAATGATGTTTGCATTGTTATTTCTACATCCGGAAGAAATCAAGCACCGATAGATGTGGCTTTTTTAGCGAAAGAAAAAGGGGTACTTGTTATGTCTCTGCAATCTCTTGCTTATTGTGAACAGCCGACACGCCATCAAAGTGGACAGCGCTTAGAGGATGTAGTAGATATAGTTATCGATACGCATATACCAATAGGAGATGGTTTGCTGCATCATAATGAAATACAGTATGCACCATCCTCTACAGTTATCGGTTCATTTATTTTAAATGCATTAATCAGTGAAATCATTGAGAACATGGCTTTATCTGATGAAATATTACCAGTTTTTAAAAGTAATAATGTTGACTCTGATTTGTCTCATAATGAGACTATGATTACCAATTATCAACATCGTATTAACTTTAAATGACATGCGGAGGGATATCGATGAAGAAAATGTTTAAAATAACAACGCCAGAGGGACTACATGCTAGACCAGTAGCATTACTGGTAACAGCTGTAACACCGTTTGAGTGTGACGTTCAGTTAACGTATAAAGAGAAATCGGTTAATTTAAAATCAATTATGGGCGTTATGGCACAAGGAGTAGCACCTGGGAGCATTGTAGAAATTTCAGCAGAGGGACCTGATGCCGAGAAGCTTTTTCAAACAATAACAGAAGTAATGGTTTCAAAAGGAATTGGTGAGGAATGTTAGAAATACAAGGAATCGCCGTTTCCCGAGGTATTGCCTTTGCAAATGCGTATTGTTTAAAGGAACCAGATCTAACTTTTGAAGAAGTTAAGATTACTGATGTACATGCTGAACTAGAAAGATTCAAGGAAGCTATTGCAAAAACGAAAGTGGAACTGCAAGAAATCCATGACATAGCTCAGCAGAAATTTGGTGCTGAAAAGGCGGCCATTTTTGCGGCACATCTATTAGTGCTAGAGGATCCTGAAATGCTAGCGTCTATTGAAGCGAAAATTCAATCAGGGGTGAATGCTGAATTTGCATTAGATGAAGTATCGAATGTGTTCATAGCTTTGTTTGAAGGGTTAGATAACGTCTATATGCAGGAGCGAGTTGCAGATATTCGAGATGTGTCTAAACGAGTGTTAGCCCATTTGTTAGGGGTTGAAATGGTGGATATGAATCGTTTAACCTCTGATGTTATTATCGTTGCTAAAGATTTAACACCGTCCATGACTGCGATGTTAGATACAAAGTATGTAAAGGGGTTTATAACGGATATTGGTGGCAAAACATCTCATTCTGCTATTCTCGCACGAACGTTAGAGATTCCAGCAGTAGTTGGGACGAAAATTGCCACGGAAGGTATTCAACATGGAGCACCAATTATTTTAGATGGGACAGATGGCAAGATTATTGTCAACGCTACATCGGAAGTATCTAGCTTTTATAGGCAGCAACAACGTTTACACAATGAAGAGAATGAAGAATTTCTTCGGTATCGTTCATTACCAAGTTTGAGTGCGGATGGATTTTCAGTAGAAATTGCAGGGAATATAGGAAACCCAGAAGATGCGGATATGGTGATGAATGCTGGTGGAGATGGTATCGGTCTGTTTCGTACGGAGTTTTTATATATGGAACGACAGGAGCTACCTACTGAGGAAGAGCAGTTTCAAGCATATAAAAGCGTACTTGAGAAAATGCAAGGCAAGCCAACGATTGTTCGGACATTAGATATTGGCGGCGATAAAAATTTACCGTATTTAAAGCTTGCTGATGAGATGAACCCTTTTCTTGGCTATCGAGCAATTCGGATTAGTTTAACGCAACAAGAAATGTTTCGTGTACAGATTCGCGCATTACTAAAAGCAAGCGCTTACGGCAATTTAAAAATTATGTTTCCGATGATTGCTACATTGGACGAATTTAAATTGGCGAAGGCTATATTGCTTGAAGAAAAACAAAGTTTGAAAAGTGATGGATATCTTATATCTGAAACGATAGAAGTAGGAATGATGATTGAAATTCCGTCGGCAGCCATCATTGCAGATTTGTTTGCAAAGGAAGTAGATTTTTTCTCAATTGGTACTAATGATTTAATCCAATATACGTTAGCAGCGGATCGCATGAACGAAAATGTTTCTTATTTATATCAACCGTACCATCCTGCTGTTTTAAGACTAATAAAAAATGTCATTGATGCAGGACAGCATCATGGAAAATGGGTAGGTATGTGTGGTGAAATGGCAGCAGATGAAATAGCGTTACCGATTTTACTAGGGTTTGGATTAAATGAGTTTTCCATGAGTGCTTCCTCTATTTTAAAGACGCGTGCACATCTCGCTAAGCTTTCTAAACAGCAGCTAATGCCACATAATGAACGGATTTTACAGCTATCCACAGCCTCAGAGGTCGAGGAATATGTGAAAAGTAATCTATTAAGTTTATCTTAAATTGCACGAATATTCAGTACCAAAAGGAGTGATCCTGCATATGGAAATAAAAATAATCCCACCAAAAGATTATTTACAGGTACATCAATTAAGAGATTATTGTTTTCCTAATAAATATACGGGTGCACGGCGCGATGATTTTCATTATTGGATTGAGCATAGCACAACATTGGGTGCTTACGATGAACATAAAGTAGTTGGACAGCTATTAATATTGCCACTTAATATGACAATTCATGGTGAAAATTATAAGATGGGCGGAATTGGCTTTGTTGCAACGTATCCTGAATATCGACAACAAGGTATTATCAAAAAGCTTATGACAGAGGCACTGAAGAAAATGCAAGAGAATGGACAGAGCATTTCTGTGTTAGCACCTTTCTCCGTATCCTTTTATCGTTACTTTGGCTGGGAATTATTTTTTGAAAAGCTATGTTATACCATTCCACAATTGCTGTTTCCTTCTTTCGGAAAGCAGTTGGACGTAGTAAACCGTATGAGCTTTGAATGGCCAAATCGTGATCTTTTTCAGGCGATTAAGGACTTTCATAATGCACAGGCAATTTTCAATAATGGAAGTATGCTGCGAGATGATGCTTGGTGGAAAAGAATCGAGAGAAGGATGCCTGATAGTCATTTTGCGGCTTATTTTAAGGAGGATAAAATTGCAGGTTATATTCGCTATATCATTCAGGATGGAACATTTGAGATTCATGATTTTATAGCTGAGGATTTACTAGCAGAACAAGCGATTTGGCGTTTTATAACGTCTCATGCGGCGAGTGTAGGTAGCATTAAAGGAGTTACTTCTAACAACCATCAATTTGGCTTCTATTTTAAAGAACCACAGTTTAAAAAAGAAGTCGTTCAGGATGTGATGGTAAGAATAGTAGACGCTTTAAGGTTTATGCAATATTATCCGTGGGTCGATATTAAGGAGCCGTTATATATTCAAATTGAAGATGCATTTTGTAGTTGGAATGAACACGTATATAAAATAAATAAAAGTGGAGACGTCTCGATAATTGAGACAAATTCTAACCTAGAAATGCATATGTTAACATTACCAATTAATCTTTTTTCAGCGATGATGGTTGGCTATCTTTCTGTAAAGGATGCGGTCTTGTATGCAAATAAACAATTGGATGAAGACATTATTGATCGATGGCAGCAAGCGTTACCCTCTAATAAACCAGCATTCTATGAATACTTTTAGTTGATTCTTAAATTTTTAAATTTTTTTGAATTTTTTTCTGGACTATACCAGTTAAATGAATCCATTCAGCAGTCTGTAACAGCGTTATAGCCCAATTTTTAAAGCCTTCTTATAAGGGAGGAAATGGTGTAAAAAGTATATTGTGGTATATACCAATTAATGCTATTCTCATCATAAGAAAGCGATTTCATAGTTAAAAAATCATAAAAATAAAGGTAGTTAGAAAGACGAACTTAATCATGAAAAGGAGTGTTTTTATGAAAAACATTATGCTAGTGTGCGTGGCGGGAATGAGTACTAGTTTACTAGTGTCAAAGATGCAAAAAGCCGCACAAGAACAAAACATTGAGGCAGATATTTATGCGATTGCTGAAAGTGAGGTAGACAAAGTATTAGCAAATAAAATGGCGGATGTGCTGCTATTGGGACCACAAGTTCGTTACTTAAAAGGGACATTTGAAAAAAAATACAAGGACATGAATTTTCAGATTGATGTCATTAATATGGCGGATTACGGCATGATGAATGGCGAAAATGTTTTAAAGCAAGCGTTACAGTTGATTGGTTAAGGGGGCGACGGCAATGGAAGAAACGGTTTTGATGGAATCCATTATGGGGCTGATTGTACACAGTGGTAATACGAAAAGCGAGTGTATGGAGGCTATCCAGCTAGCAAAAAATGGACAGATTCAAGAAGCAAAGGAAAAAATACAGTTAGCTAACGATGCATTGATTGAAGCGCATCATTCTCAGACAGCTCTACTGTCACAAGAGGCAAGGGGAGAAAAAGTAGAGGTGTCAATGTTGTTAATTCACGCGCAGGATCATTTAATGAATGCCATTACGTTTCGTGATTTAGCAACTGAAATGATTGAGTTGTATGAACGAATCAAAGGGGAATAGCATCAAGCCTTGATGTCACAATAAAAAGTAAAGGGAGTGTGTGAAATGTTCCGTTTTTTAGAAGAAAAATTTGTGCCAGTCGCAGCTAGAGTAGGGAATCAGCGTCATTTAGTTGCCATTCGAGATGGATTTATTACAATCATGCCATTGACAATTGTTGGGTCACTTGCGGTTCTTGTTAATAATTTGCCTATCAAATTCTATCAAAATGCGCTCGATGCCATCTGGAAGCATGAAACTTGGACACAGTGGGGCGGCAATGTTTGGGGAGCAACATTTGGAATCATCTCTCTGTTACTAGCCTTTACAATTGCTTACAATCTTGCGAAAAGTTACGATAAGGATGGACTTTCTGCCGGTGTAATCAGCTTTTCAACTTATTTGACGTTCGGTACTTTTGGTGAAGGTGGATTAACAGGGTTAACGACAGGTACAGGTGGTATATTTATTGCCATTATTATTGCGTTGCTGTCAACAGAATTATTTTGTAAATTGACTGGCAATCCTAAGCTACTAATTAAAATGCCGAATGGAGTACCACCGGCTGTTTCAAAATCTTTCGCCGCATTATTACCCGCTATTATTACAATTGGTTTATTTGCTCTAGTTCGTACAATTATTTCGGCAGGCTTTGATATTCCTGATATTGTCGGTTCATTCTACTCAGCCATTCAAGAGCCGTTTATGGGCTTAACGAATTCATGGATTGCGGCTTTACTTTTAGCATTCATTCCTACGTTTTTATGGACATTAGGTGTTCATGGTGCTAACATTATCGAACCATTTATGCAAACGATAAATTTACCAGCTATAGAAGCGAATGTAAAAGCAATTTCATCTGGGGAAATAGCGCCATACATCGTAAATAAACCATTCTTTGATGCCTTCATCAATATGGGTGGTTCCGGTACGACAATAGCACTTATTATTGCCATTTTCATTTTCGCTAGAAAGAATAAGCAATATAATACCGTCGGAAAATTGTCGGCGGCACCAGGGCTTTTTAATATTAATGAACCATTACTTTTCGGTCTTCCAATCGTGTTAAACCCAGTGTTATTTGTACCGTTTATTTTGACACCAATGGTTAACGTAACCATTGCTTTCTTTGCAACGAAGTGGGGCTTTGTGCCAGCAGCTACGGTTTCACCACCATGGACAACGCCACCGATTATTAATGGATTCTTAGCAACGCAATCTTGGCAAGGCGCTGCTCTTAGTGTTGTCTTAATTGTAGTCGCAGTATGTATTTATTTACCGTTCATTTCAATGGCAAACCGCATGGCAAAGCAGAATGAACTACGAGCTGCTGAAGCAGAGTCTCAAAACGAACAGCATGGTAAAGAATTAGAAAATCAAAAAGTAGAAGTGTAATTGTGATCTAACGGAGGTATTTGAATTGAGAAGATTAGGGATTTCACTATATCCTCAGCATAGTACACTAGAAGATATGAAGCGGTATATTCAGCTCGCTCATGACAATGGTTTTGATCGGATATTTACATGTCTTATGTCATTAAATAACGATCAGGAACGACATAAATTACAGCAAATCAATAAATTTGCGCAGCAGCTTGGCTTTGAGATTTCTGCAGATATTGCACCAGCTGTTTTTGAAGATTTAGGCTTAACGTATAAAGATATTGGTTACTTTAAGGAGCATTATCATTTAGCGGCATTGCGCCTAGATATGGGTTTTTCTGGCCAGGAAGAAGCGTTTATGTCTCTCGATGCAAGTAATTTAAAAATAGAATTAAATATTAGTAACGGTACTAAATATGTAGAAAATATATTATCCTATCAACCGAATAAAGATAATATTATTGGCTGTCATAATTTTTATCCGAGACGTTTCACGGGTCTATCACGTCAACATTTTTTACAAACATCTCAACAATTTAAAGCAAATCATATTCGAACGGCAGCTATGATTTCATCGCAGCATGCGATGTTCGGCCCTTGGGAAGAAACCGAGCATGGATTGCCCACTTTAGAAGAACATCGTCATCTGCCAATTACTGTGCAAGCTAAGGATTTATGGCACACTGGTTTAATAGATGATTGTATTATCGGCAATATGTATGCTTCTGAGGAAGAATTACGTGCATTAGGCCAATTAAATCGCCATAAGCTAGAGCTGAAGATTGAGCAGTCCATTGAAACGTCTATTTTAGAAGAAGCAATCCTTTTTAAAGAGCCACATTTTAATCGTGGCGATGTTTCAGAGTATGTTATCCGTAGTACGCAATCCCGTGTTAAATATAAAAATGGTGACTTCCCTGTACATGATAGCCACCTATTAAAATTGGGAGATGTGACAATCGATAATAATTTAGATGTACGTTATAAGGGTGAGCTCCAAATTGTTTTAAAGGAAATCCCGAATGCCGGATCATCAAATGTTGTGGCAAGAGTTGTGGAAGAAGAGCAATTTTTATTAGCACATATTCAGCCTTGGGCATCATTTGGCTTTACGAAATGATTACAGAAGAAGGGATTAAGCCATTAGTTGAAAGTGCTTAATCCCTTTTTTTATGGTTCATCACAAAACGTGTGGTTGATTTCCGTTCCGGCTGGGCGCTTTCCTGGGGGCGTCCGATGAGCCGCTTCGCTTCGCTGCAGGGTCTCATCTGGGACGCTGATCCCCAAGGAGTCGCCCAGCCTCCACTCCAATCAACTTATTTGCAAAGTAGACGTTTTAACAAAAGTCATCCACAACTTTTGATGATGATCCTTTTTTATCTTGATTTACCAATATGTTTTCGGTATCGACAACTACAATTAAGCCAGGGCGAAATTGACTGAGAAGAAAGGAGTAAAGATATGTATGTATTAGCGATTGACGGTGGTGGAACGAAAACGTCAGCAGTGATTTGTGATGAATTGGGCAATGTTTATGCTAAAGTAGTAACGACTCGGAGTAACCCAACAGCTATGGGTATTCAATATTTTAAATCAACGATTCATGATATACTACAAAATTTGCAACAACAAAATCCGCAAGTATTTGCAGCGATAGATAGTTGTTTTGCTGGCATGGCTGGAGTTAAGGAGCTACAGGCAGAAGAGGTTGTAGAATCAATAGTACGTCAATACGTTCCTAAAACAGCACATGTTATTGTTGATAATGATGCTCTAATTGCACTTTATGCAGGCACACTTGGGCAGGCGGGTATTGTGCAAATTGCTGGGACAGGCGCTATTACAATGGGCTACGATCGTGAGCAACATTTTCATAGAGTTGGCGGCTGGGGTTATCTTTTTGATGATGAAGGAAGTGGCTATGATTTAGGTGTTCAAGTGCTGAAGGCTATTTTTCAAAGCTATGATGGGCGAGGAGACCCAACAGCATTGACAGGTGAAGTATTACGTTATTTTTCTGTAGAAAATGTACCACAATTAATAGAGTGTATATATGGAGAAGAACATCCTCGGACAGTGATTGCACCGTTAAGTAAATATGCTTTTGACGCGGCGGAAAAAGGTGATAGGATTGCTATACAGATCATTGAAGATGCCTGCAAGAAATATTATGTGGCGATTAAAGCATGTTACGCTCATATGACTTGGGAAAAAGGGGACGTACCTGTCGTAATGGTGGGTGGCGTTTTTAATAATGAAGCATTTTTTTTACCGGAATTACAGCAATTCGCACAAGCGGACGAGATACCATTGAAATTTATGGCACCAGTCTTACAACCAATCGGCGGGGCAGTAATTGCAGCTTTGAAACAAATAAATGCTCAGTTCGGCTCAGATTTTACGACAACCTTCTCCCGAAATTATGAACAGGAATGAAAGTGATAAGACTAAAGGCAATTGAATAAACGATAATTCAATTGCCTTACTTAAGAACAGTGTGAACATATCGATTTTGATAAACTTATACATACATAAAAAGTATTTTAACTTCATTCAGCGAGTGTCCGAATATCCGTACCTGTCGCTACGCTTTCAGTACAAAAGACATCCGCTAAAGTAGAGAAACTTAGTCTAAGAACGCCATGTACTGTGGTATTACCGAAATGACCGACATCGTGTCTGCCCTTATGCTGGCATAAGCACAAAGTCGATTCCTAAATCAATGATGTCGAGGCCTAATTGATTTAGGAATACTTATAATTTTCACTTGATGAATAACGTGATAAAATGTAAGATAGGTTTGATTTTATCTTAGTATTTAGCTAGGTTTACTAATAAAGTGATTAGTTGGGTGTTTAATACACCGCTGATCGCCAATCGGGCTTTAACGGGCGATGTACATAACTGCCCGTTAAAGCGTGATAAAAATTCAATAGACGGAGAGTGTAAGGATGTTACATCAATTTTCACGTAACGAGCTCGCAATCGGAACAGAGGGACTCGAAAAATTAAAAAATACAACAGTAGCCATTCTTGGTGTAGGCGGTGTAGGTTCATTTGCTGCTGAGGCATGTGCACGAAGTGGTATTGGCCGCATTATTTTAGTAGATAAGGATAATGTTGATATTACGAATGTTAATCGTCAATTAGTTGCCTATCTTTCAACAGTCGGAAAATCTAAGTCAGGTGTCATGAAAGAGCGTATTGCAGATATTAATCCAGAATGTGAAGTAATTGATATGCATATGTTTTACACAGAGGAAACATATGAGGAATTTTTCGCACAGGGCATAGATTATGTCATTGATGCGAGTGACACAGTGATGTATAAAATTCATATTATGAAGGAATGTCTAAAGCGTAATATTCCGATGATATCTAGCATGGGTGCAGCCAATAAAATGGATCCAACACGTTTCAAAATTGCAGATATTTCAAAAACGCACACAGACCCATTGGCTAAAGTAATCCGTACAAAATTACGTAAGGATGGTATTAATAAAGGAGTAACGGTTGTGTTCTCAGATGAGAGTCCTATTGTTGTTCGTCCAGATGTCGTGGAGCATGTCGGAAAACCGGATGCAGCTATTCGTAAAGCGAAAATGCCTCCATCTTCCAATGCCTTTGTACCTTCAGTGGCAGGTTTAATTGCTGCCAGCTGGGTAGTGAATACAATCTTAAAAGATGTGAAAATAACACGTGTACAAGGTTAAAATAACTTTGAAAAATCTGTTATGTCGATAAATATAAAAAGTTAGGCGATAAATTAACAATATTTCTCGATAAAAATAAAAGCGGAACGAAAATCATCCTTACTTATAGTGATGGGCCATTTTATGGAAGTAGCTGTCTCAATTTAAGACAGCTGCTTTTTCTATGTTACAATAGGAACGTTGTGAAAAAGGGGTCTACGATATTTATTAGGATATCTATACAATTTATGATGAAGAGACACATTACGACTCCTTAAACATTTGCCGTAGAACCTATAAAAGGAGACGTTTTATTATGGAGCAAATCTATCAAATGGAATATAGAGGCTTAAATCTATTCGATGAAATTAGCACAGTAGAATTAGCTATTGATGAAGAAGGGCAAACCATTCACATTTTTGATGTTGGACAAGTTGTTAGCCCTATTTTTAATTTTGATGTTTCGGCCAACGAGCTATCAGATGGTTTTTACAAAATGGCAGATATACTTCGACATAAACGAATATTGACAAATCAACAGCCAGGTAATGAACTAACACTTAGCGAGTGGTTAATTACAAATACTGCCTATTTTTATATGCCACAAAAAAGAATAAAAAAATATGCTCAAGGAAGTATTATAGAAATTGTTGATCGAACGAAAGAGCAATCTTTATTTGATGATTATGTACAAAAAATATAATTTTACCAAAACTGTTCGTCTTACGTGCTTAAAATGCTATTAATTCACTAAATTGCCTTATTTTTTTCATGTGCCCACTTCTTTATTTGGTTTATTGCTATAATTTTAATAATTCCAATAGATAATAAAAAAGTTTGTTTGGATGTGCAGGACTGCCTAGGGGAGTAGGAATGACGTTTAGAAAACAAATGACAACATGGGAGAGTGGGAAAATGGAAATTCAAGTAATTCGTGATCATTTAGACATTGTAAAACTTCAAGAGAAAATGAATGATATTGTATTTGACTATTTGGATACATCTAATAATTATCCAAAGGCTATGAGAGAACTAAATCCTTTATATACACAAGCTACAACATTTTATAAAGAGTATTTAGACAATAGAGCGGGTGAATTACCAAGTGCCAATACATATTGGCATTTGTTTATAGATTGCTGTGCAAAGCTGTGCTACTTTTTAGCGGCATCAACGTATTATTCATCCAATGCGTTACAAAAAACACCTGAAAAAGTTGAGCAATTATTAACGATTGCTGCCTATTCTTTACCTAGCATTGACCGGGAAGAGAATGAACAATTATTATCAGCAATTTTTGCACTTTATCGTGAAGTAGTAGGGGATGAAGAGAAAACATCTTCATTACGAAATGCAGTGCTTGAACAAAAAGGCGCAGTCAAACAATGCCTACAACAATTTAAAGTATTTGTTGATAATGAAATTACGAAATAATTTAAGAGTGATTGAATCATTTTTTAAAAATAGTATAGCAAACTAGAATCTGCATACTTTTTGCGATTGGGCCACCAATTCTTACAGCACTTTTTGTGAGGGGGGATTGGGTTTCCAATTCTTAAAGTTTTGCAGATTTTTTTGTTAATGTTAATAGATTATTGAAGTAGATTGTTTAAGTAATATTAAAATTTTGTTGTACGAAAATTTAAAAAGGACTTTTTTCTTAAAAGGAATTTATAAATTTTTGTCGAAATATAGTTAAAAATTGCAAATCTATTTGCAAGATTTATGGCTCAGTATCAATCGCAACGGAAATTAACCATGATGATTAAGGTTTATTCTATGCTGTAAGAATTTATAGTGAGGGGGCCGTTCAATGTTAATAAACGGTATCGAAATCGATTTGGCGAAATTAGAAAAACCGCTTTTATTAGTAAATGAGGGTGAGGAACTTCTATTTCTACAACTTATACAACCAACACTTGAACATGAACTTATCCAATGTCAATTAGCTCTCTCGACAAGAAAAACTATCTCATTAGTAAGGGATTTTTGGTTGGCTATGTACAAAGATCGAGAAAAATTATATATCAACAGTGGACATGCGCTCCTGTATCCAATTCGTTTAATCATATTCGAACTTGTGACACAAGACGATTACTTTAAACGTTTGTCGAAAAAATCCTTTGGAGATGAGCGCTTATCACTTATTTATGCTGTTGTCTTTTTACAATTTGTCTTACAGTGGATAGAGGAACGGTTTAGTGAAAACATGGAAGTTTATGAGGCATTAAAATTATTCTATAGAACTTCAGATGACAATGTAGATGATCAAACCTCTCCATCAAGAGAGCAATCCATTGGTCAAGCAATTGCTGTAAAAGCAATTCGCTCTGAAGTACGGGAGAACTCCCAGGAATTTGCTAGTCTACTCTATCAAACCTACAATTGTCTTCTTTATTTACATGATATCGAAAAGGAAAAAGAGGAGAAAGAAACGACGAGACTGCCATCGATGAGAAATGTGGAAGATACATTGAACCGATTTTACAAAAAACGCTATACAACAAATAAGGCAACCATTATAGGATGATTGTTTAGCAGTCCGTCCTGTTTTTTAGCGAAAGCAATAAGAAAAAATAAGGCGCTTCTTGTTAAAATTGAAGTTTCGATTGAAGTGCCCTATTTTCATGAAAAAACTTTATTATATGTTTTTCAGTAACCTTATTACTTTACATCCTTATGAAAAGATTTAAGCTTTTCGTAGATTCCTGCCATTCGTTTTTCTTCACCCGCAATAACAGGTTTATAAAATTCTGTGCCTACAAGCTCATCCGGTAGATATTGCTGGTCTACCCACCCACCAAATGTTCCGATAGGGCTGTTGTGGGGATATTGATAGCCTACATGACCTAAATCTTTTGCCCCTTCATAGTGAGCATCTCGTAGATGAAGTGGAATATCGCCTGTTTTTCCTGCATGAATGCTGGCAATGGCGGCATCGATAGCACCAATTGCAGAATTGGATTTTGATGCAAGGCACATTTCAATAACAGCACTTGCAAGCGGAATACGCGCCTCGGGTAGCCCTAAACGCTCTGCCGCTTGTACAGCCGCAAGCAGATGCGGTCCTACTTCAGGGTTGGCAAGGCCTATATCTTCATAAGCCATGACAAGTAAGCGTCGACTAACAGCTACTAAATCACCTGTTTCCAATAAATGAGCTAAATAATACAATGCTGCATTCGTATCACTTCCACGAACTGATTTTTGTAATGCAGATAACAAATTATAAAAATGGGATCCTTTTTTATCACCATAAACGCCAATTCTGCCTACAAGATGCTCAATGATATGATCAGCGGCGATTGTTTGACCGTCTACTTCATCACTTGCATAATAAATTGATTCAAGCAAAGTTAATGCCTTCCGTGCATCACCATTAGCTGCTTCAGCAATTTGATCAATTTGCTGATCTGTTAATACAAAGTGATATTTACCTAGCCCGCGCCTTTCATCAGAAAGTGCCTTTTTTATAAGCTCGATAATATTTTCTTTTGTTAAACGTTTTAGTTGATATATTTCTCCGCAGCGTGAGCGGATAGCGGGATTTACGTCATGGTAAGGATTTTCCGTTGTAGCTCCAATTAACACGATTGAGCCGTTTTCAACATGTGGCAACAAAGCATCCTGCTGTAATTTATTAAAACGATGAATCTCATCCAAAAAAAGAAGGACTTTTCCTGAGATTCTAGCTTCCTGTACAATATCCTCGACATCCTTTTTACCAGCACGAGTAGCATTAAGTGCGAAAAAGGGGAGCCTAGAGCTTCCTGCTACAGCATTCGCTATTGACGTTTTGCCGATACCTGGCTCACCATATAGCAGCATGGATGGAATATGTTCATTTTGAATCATTTTATAAAGAGCGGTGTTAGGACCGATAAAATCTTGGTGTCCTACAATTTCATCAAGGGTTAAAGGACGCATACGAAAAGCGAGTGGTTCATTATGCATTAAAAATTCCCCCTTTCAACTGTTTTCAATAATTATTGGTTGCTAAATGTTTTTTGTGCTTATAATGTAGCGTTACATAGTATTTTGCCTAACTATACTAAGGCGTAATTAATAGTATATCATAACCTCCCGAGAGTATTTCCGAGTTCTTCGAGAGGAGATTATGATATACTGTTGGTAGTATTTTTGACTAGACTATTTGAGGGTGATAAAATGAAAATTTCTACAAAGGGCCGTTATGGTCTAACGATTATGATTGAATTAGCAAAGCATTATGGAGAAGGACCAATTCCACTACGCAAAATTGCTGCTGAAAAGGAACTTTCTGAGGCATACTTAGAGCAGCTAGTTTCACCATTACGTAATTCAGGCTTAGTGAAAAGTGTACGCGGTGCATATGGTGGGTATATGCTAGCAAATCCACCAAGTGAAATTTCAGCGGCTAATGTTATTAGCGTGTTAGAGGGTCCAATTCAACCTGTAGAAGGTATTGAAAATGAAGAAGCACCTCAGCGAGAGTTATGGCTCCGCATTCGTGATGCTGTAAAAAATGTATTAGATACAACAACAATTGAGGATTTAGCTCAATATACTGAGGAAAATGTAGCGGAAGGCTATATGTTCTATATTTAAAATTAGGCTAATACCCATCTCCCTACCCTGAGTAAGGGAGATGAGTCTTTAGCGCTTTTCGTACAAAGGAGTTTTCAACATGAATTCATATATTTATCTCGATCATGCAGCGTCATCACCAATGAATGACAAAGTAATAGACGCTATGACTACAGCAATGCAACAGGTTTATGGGAATGCATCAAGTATTCATGGGATAGGTCGAGAGGCACGTAAATATTTAGATAATGCACGTGAAATACTTGCCCAATCAATTGGTGCTCAATCTGGAGAAATTATTATCACAAGTGGCGGAACAGAGGCGGACAATACGGCTATTTTTGGCACTGTCTATGCACGGGCTGCTGAAGGGAAGCATATCATTACCACACAAATTGAACATCACGCGGTGCTACATACTTGTGAAAAGCTTGAGAGAGATGGCTTTGATGTGACATATTTGCCGGTTGATGAGAATGGACGTGTTTCTGTAGAAGATGTGCGAAATGCATTAAGAGAGGATACAATTTTAGTAACGATTATGTACGGCAATAATGAAATTGGTACGATTCAACCGATTGCTGAAATTGGTGACTTGTTACGTGAACACAAGGCTATTTTCCACACAGATGCTGTTCAGGCATATGGTTTAGAGTCAATTAATGTTGCTGATTTACATGTTGATTTACTAAGTGTTTCTGCACATAAAATTAATGGTCCTAAAGGTATTGGTTTCCTATACCAAAAAGCAGGGACACCATTTACTAGTTATGCATTAGGGGGAGCGCACGAGAAAAAACGTCGTGCAGGTACTGAAAATGTGCCTGCAGTGATTGGTTTTGCGACTGCAGTGCAAATTGCAAATGAGTTGCGAGAAGAAAAGCGCGCGCTATACAATCGCTTTAAGCAAATTATGCTGGATGTTTTCACGAAAGAAAATCTAGCATTTCATATGAATGGAGAGTTAGAAAATACGCTTCCACATGTTTTAAATGTAAGTTTTTCTGGTATGGAAGTAGAGTCTTTCCTAGTAAATCTTGATATGGTGGGGATTTGCGTATCAAGTGGTTCTGCGTGTACTGCTGGCTCCATTGATCCATCACACGTTTTAGTTGCGATGTTTGGACAAGAGGCAGAGGAATTACGTAACTCGATCCGCTTTAGCTTCGGTCAAGGTTTAACAGAAACTGATGTACAACATGCGGCTGAAAAAACAGCAGCGATTGTGAAAAGACTAGCGAAAAAATAATTTGCTAGAAAATTAGACATTTAATGGAATTTGAATAAAAGAAAAGGTGACCAATATGAAAGAAACACGTGACCCCTCACAAATTCGTGTTGTAGTCGGCATGTCGGGTGGGGTAGATTCTTCGGTTGCTGCATATTTGCTAAAACAGCAAGGATATGAAGTAATCGGGATATTTATGAAAAACTGGGATGATACAGACGAAAATGGCGTTTGTACAGCTACAGAAGACTATGATGATGTTATTAAAGTATGTAATCAAATAGGGATTCCTTACTATGCTGTGAATTTTGAAAAGCAATATTGGGATAAGGTTTTCACATACTTTTTAGAAGAATATAAAGCAGGACGCACGCCTAATCCTGATGTTATGTGTAATAAAGAAATTAAATTTAAAGCGTTTTTAGAGCATGCGATGGATCTTGGAGCGGATTATTTAGCAACAGGTCACTATGCTCGAGTTGATCGTAGTGGCGATGACGAAGTTAAAATGCTTCGAGGCATTGACAATAATAAAGATCAAACGTATTTCTTAAACCAGTTATCGCAGGAACAATTGTCGCATGTAATGTTTCCAATTGGACATATTGAGAAAAAGGAAGTCCGTAAAATTGCGGAGGAAGCTGGGTTAGCTACAGCGAAGAAAAAGGATTCAACAGGAATTTGCTTTATTGGAGAGCGTAATTTCAAAGAATTCTTAAGTCAATATTTACCAGCTCAACCTGGTAAGATGGAGACGATGGATGGAGTCGTAATGGGCCAGCATGACGGATTAATGTACTATACACTTGGTCAACGTCATGGTCTTGGAATTGGTGGTGACGGTGAACCTTGGTTCGTGTTAGGGAAAGATTTGGAGCGCAATGTGTTATTAGTTGGACAAGGTTTCAATAATGATTCACTATTTTCTACTTCACTGACTGCTGTGAAAATGAACTATACTTCGACAAAAAAATTGCCCGGGAAATTTTCATGCACAGCAAAATTCCGCTATCGTCAAACAGATACACCTGTAGAAGTGGAAATTTTAGAGGATGGACGTACACATATTACGTTTGCTGAGCCAGTACGTGCGATTACACCTGGACAAGCTGTTGTACTATATGACGGTGAAGAATGTTTAGGTGGCGGTACAATCGACGAAGTCTTTAAAAATAATGAAAAACTAACATATGTAGGTTAATTTGCGAAAAGACTGCCTATACTCTTTCCTAAAGCGTATAGAGTTTAGGTAGTTTTTCGCTACATAGAGGTGAAGGAAAACAATGGATTTTAACGAGCAGGGCATTCAAGCGTTTCAGGAAAAGCGCTACGAGGATGCTGCACAACTTTTTACACAAGCAATTGAAGCGGAGCCTGAAAACCCAATTGGTTATGTGAACTTCGGAAATCTCTTAGCGGTCTTAGAGGATACTGAACGTGCAGAGCGTTTTTTTCAAAAAGCAATTACTGTTGATGAAACGGCAGCAACTGCTTATTATGGTTTAGCAAATTTGTATTATAATGCGGAACGATATGCGGAAGCAGCAAAGCTTTATGAGCAAGCACTAAAACACAAGATTGAAGGCGCAGATGTGTATTATATGATGGGCAAATGTTTTGAGCGCATGGAAAATCCGAAGCTTGCACTGCCTTATTTACAACGAGCTTCAGAGCTTGCACCAGAAGATACACAAATTCGTCTAGCATATGCCATCGTACTATGTGCGCTTGAAATGTTCGAAGAAGGCAAAAAGGAATTAGACTATTTGATCGAACAGGATTGGAATAATGCAGATGCACATTATAATTTAGGTGTACTATATGCGGTATCTACTGAGCAAACAACAGATGCTATGTACCATTTAAAACAAGCCTTTACATTACAGCCAGAATACGACCAAGCACGTTATATTTATGATATGATTGCACAGCGATTTAACTAAAATAAATCATATTAGAGAAAGGATGCCAGAATTATTACTTCGGCATCCTTTTATATCGTGAGTTTAGTCTTGATCATCCTTAGAAGAATGATTAAATGGTAGTTGAGTTAGATATTGTGCTAAGTAAGCAATAGGCATTGCATCTAATGACGTCTCTTCTTCATCCGCTTTTAAAATATTTATTTCTTCATTAAGTCGTTTCATTTTCCGATCCAGTTCAGCTGCTTGAATGGCAGCTTCCTTCAATTCCAAACGTATATGTTCAGGTACTTCCTTGTTGTATTTGTAATAGATTTTATGCTCAAGGCTAGCCCAGAAGTCCATTGCGATTGTACGGATTTGAATTTCTGTATAAACACTTTCCACACGATCGGACATAAAAATTGGGATTTTTATAATTAGATGCAAGCTTCGATAGCCATTCTCCTTCGGGGATTTAATATAATCCTTAACATCCACAACTTCAATATCATTTTGCGCCTGTAGCATGGCACTTACTTTATAAATATCCTCTACAAAGGAGCATGTAATTCGCACTCCCGCAATATCACGAATGTTTTCACGAATCACTTCGACAGATGTCTCAAGGTTCTTTTTCTGGATCTTCGATAATATACTTTTTGGTGTTTTTACTCGAGTAGATATATGCTCTATCGGGTTATATTCGTGAATTAACTTAAACTCTTCTTGTAAAATATTTATTTTCGTTTCAATTTCTTGCAAGGCAAACTTATAGGCTAAAAAGAAACGTGTTATTTCTGATTGTAGTTTTTTTAAAGTGATTGCTTCGAGTTCGTTTTTCATTCTTCATAAAATCCTTTCTTTTAGCAAATAACATTAATGAAATTCTCTTATTGTGATCTCATTAAATAATAGCTTAACAAAAATAGCTATTAAATAGAAATATGTGCTCTAATTTATGTGTAGTATACTTGTTTTAATTAAAAAAAGGGGATTTTAGTCCCCTTTTTTTAATTAAACGATAGTTTCAGCATTTAAGTTGCATCGTTTATTAAATTCATCAACGAATATTTGTAAACCAATATAAATGCCGATAAAAGGCTCTGTTTCTTGATCACGTAAGAACACATGTTGTCTTTAAAGATTTTGAAAACTCAAGTAGCATTTGTTCATCATCAAGTTGTATATGCAACGAAAGAGAATAGTCCTTTGTATATATATATTGAAATATTTACCATATGTAATGCGTTCTAAATTTGTTTCTTGAAAAGGAAAAACATAATCCTCATATATTAACTTCACAATACCCCGTCTTTTTTGCAATAATTTACCACGTCTGAATAAGGTAAATCTCCACCAAAGATTGAAAGAGCGCTACCGATTGTAACATGAAGTCTACCATTTGCGATATTTTCAAATTTCTTTAAATCGTCTAAAGAACGAACCCCACCAGCATATGTTGTAGGGATTGTTGTCCAAGTGGCTAAATCATGCACTAAGCTTTCCTGCATACCGCCTTTTTTTCCTTCCACATCAACAGCGTGAATAAGTAGTTCATCACAGAAATTCTCGATAAATGCAATAGACTCAGCATTTACTTCAAAATCACTAAACTTTGTCCATTTATCAGTAACAACAAACCATTTTTCATCACGCATACGGCAGCTTAAATCAATGACAAGATGCTGTTTACCTATAATCTGGACTAATTGTTTTAGTCGATCTAAATTGAGCTTACCATCGTAGAATATAAATGATGTGACAATAACATGGGTAGCTCCCGCATCAATATACTTTTTTGCATTTTCCGTGGTGATGCCGCCACCAACCTGCAACCCTTGAGGATATGCTGCTAATGCTGCTAATGCGGCTTCTTCGTTTCCATCACCTAGCATAATGACGTGACCACCTGTTAATTGATCCTTGGCAAACATTTTTGCATAATAACTAGAGTCGTGATTTGAAATAAAGTTCTCGATAACTTCTTGATCTTTGTGACCTAGTGTGCTGCCAACAATTTGTTTTACTTTGCCATCGTGTAAATCAATGCAAGGTCTAAATTCCAATAGTTTCACAATCCTTCCGTGCGACAAATTCACCTATATCATAGCATGTAAAGGTTGATAAAAACCGTGAATTGTTATTTATCTATACAATTTTAACTTCTTTCAGCAATTATTTCTGTAGCGAAAGCGAAGCGTCAGCTACAAAAGTCTCCCACCTCTATAGGTGGTGAGGTGAATGCGGGTTTAAGTTACTTTTCAGCAGGTGTCCACACATCTGTACCTGTCGCTACGCTTTCGGTACAAAAGACATCCGCTGAAATAATGGAACTCAGTCTAAGAACGCCACGTCCTGTGGCAATTTATCTATGCGAAAGCGAAGCGACAGCAACAAATGTTTTCTGTAGCGAAAGCGAAGCGACAGCTACAATTATGCCGAGGCATAATTGATTAAAATTTAGTGAATTCTCTTTTTAAACGATTTTTCACGGTATGCTATGGTAAAATATAATGATTGAAATGAATACGAAAGGACTAACCGCAAATGGCAGAGAATCTTGATTTATTTGAACTAAATAAATTTTTTATACTCGGACGTCCAATCGTCTCTATCTTCCATAATGCGCAAAATATGTATTCGATAGTTCGTGTAAAAATTCAAGAGACCAACTTACAGTATGAGGATAAGGAAATAATAGTTGTTGGATATTTTCCGCCGTTACAAATGGATGAACAATATCGTTTTACAGGTATATTGAAACAGCATCCAAAATATGGTGTGCAATTTCAAATAGAGACGTTTACAAAAGAAGTGCCAGCAACAGAGCAAGGAATTATTCATTACTTATCGAGTGATTTGTTTGTTGGGATCGGAAAAAAAACTGCTGAAACAATCGTAGAAAAACTCGGGGCGAATGCATTACGTCTTATTTTAGAGGATCCAAATGCGCTTGATGCTGTACCTCGACTATCTACTGAAAAAAAAGAGGTTATCCATCGTACGATTGAACAAAATCTAGGCTTAGAACGAGTGATGATTCAACTTAATGAATGGGGTTTCGGACCGCAGCTCGGCATGAAAATTTACCAAACATACCGAACGGAGGCAGTTGAATTTTTAACTGAAAATCCATACCGCCTTATTGAAGATGTAGAGGGTGTTGGTTTCTTTCGTGCCGACGAGCTAGGTGCAAAATTAGGGATTACTGGCAATCATCCAGACCGTATTAAGGCGGCGATTTTACATACTTTAAATACAGCAGCTTTATCGGACGGGCATGTATATTTAGATGCAGAACATGTTTTACCGCTAGTAAAAGATATGCTTGAGCAAAGCCAACGAGAGGAAATTCCTTTTGAGATCATTTCTAAAGCTTGCATCGAATTGCGTGAGGAAAGTAAAATTTGTGGGGAAGAAACGAGATTATATTTACCATCTCTATATTTCTCAGAAGTCGGAATTGCATCAAAAATATTAGCTTTAATCGAACGTAACACTAAGGCTGAACATTTTAGTAAGGATGAAATACGCAAAGCAATTGGTGAAACAGAGGGGATGCTCAATGTCACATATGCTGAAACACAAGCGAATGCTATTGAACAAGCTTTAAACTCAGCTGTTATGATTTTAACTGGTGGCCCCGGTACAGGTAAAACGACTGTTGTTCGGGGTGTAGTAGAAGTGTATGCAAAGTTACACGGACTATCATTAAACCCGAAGGAATACGCACAAAAAGAAGAGCCCTTTCCGATTATTTTATGTGCTCCAACAGGACGTGCGGCCAAGCGTTTATCAGAATCAACAGAACTTCCAGCAATGACAATTCATCGACTGCTAGGCTTTACTGGTCAGGAGAAAGAGGAAGAAACTGAGCGTGAAGTTACAGGGAAACTCATTATTGTAGACGAAATGTCGATGGTTGATACTTGGCTCGCGCATCAATTATTAAAATCCTTGCATGAGGATGTTCAAGTTGTATTTGTTGGCGATCAAGATCAGCTTCCACCAGTAGGACCAGGACAGGTGTTAAAGGATTTGTTGGCTTCTGGGCAAATACCTACTGTTGAATTAACAGATGTTTATCGACAAGCAGAGGGATCAACGATTATTGAACTTGCTCATCAAATTAAACGTGGTAATATCACAAATGACCTAACGTTAAAAACGTCTGACCGTTCATTTATTAAAGCCTCTTCAGATCAGGTAGCAAATGTTGTCACACAAGTTGTGAAAAGTGCTGTTGCCAAAGGTCAAGAAATTCGTAATATCCAAGTGTTAGCACCAATGTACAAAGGTCCAGCAGGAATAGACAATTTAAATAAAATGATTCAAGATCTTATTAATCCAAACGATACTGGTACTAGAAAAGAGCTCGTCTTTGGCGATGTTACATATCGCATAAAGGATAAAGTCTTACAGCTTGTTAATCAACCAGAGAGCAACGTTTTTAATGGTGATATGGGTGAGGTAATCAGTATTATTAAGGCAAAGGAAACAATAGAGAAACAAGATTTACTTGTTGTGTCATTCGACGGTATTGAAGTAACTTATCAACGTAGTGACCTCAATCAATTGACACTTGCCTACTGCTGTTCAATTCATAAATCGCAAGGCTCTGAGTTCCAAACTGTTATAATGCCGGTGGTACGAGGATATTCTAAAATGCTGCGACGTAATTTGTTATATACAGGTATTACGCGTGCAAAAAATTTCTTGATTTTATGTGGTGAGCCTGATGTGCTAGCAGATGGCTTACAGCGTACGGATGATTTACAGCGCTTTACGTCTCTACGTGCAAGGCTCAATCCAATGGATATTGCAGAGGAAGTTGTAGAAGCAGAAACTGTTCCATTAAAAGAAGATTTACAAAATGAAAAACAATCCATTGATTTCAAGCTAACGGTAGAAACAGAACCATATATTCATCCATTGATTGGAATGGATGGTGTATCGCCGTATGATTATTTAGATGAGTAAATGTTATAAAATTTTATCGTTACCCGACAGAGGACTCTCACTTCAAGGAATGCGAAGGATGTAGCCCAATGAGTAAGTGTGAGATGAATGCAGAGAAAGCATATGCAAATAATACTGTCATCTTAGTGAATGAGGAAGCAACTGTCCTTGATAATCGTTCAATGCTTCTAATCCCATACCAGTAATCAACAAACAACATCTATACAATTCCTAAAAAATGGTCCTGCCATATGCGTAGTAACATAAAAAACCCGATCAATTCGAATTGATCGGGTTTTGTTGTGCAATTTTTTCCTTGTTTTAGCAGGTATCCAAACATGTACCTGTCGCTACGCTTTCGCGCAAAAAAAACATAATTGATTTAATGAATGCCAACTAGATGATGTTTAACTACTTCATATGCTTGGCATACATTTTTAAATTGATCTTTTTCTTTGGCAATCATATCTGAAGCGATAGAAAATAAAAGATTCTCTTCATTATGATCCTCCATTTTATTCATTAACGCAGCTTCCATTTCCGCTACGTACGTTATAATTCGTTTATTCATATATATTCTTTCTCCTTTAATAAAAAGATGGTTTTGTTTTAGTTACGAAGCTATCTTACACCTGCATATACAAAAAATCTAGCAATTCTGTACTAGTCGGAAAGGACATTTTTTTGAATGTGTCACAAAATTGAACTCGTTATAAAAGTGCTAATTGAAACCGTTTTTATCTAAAATAACTGAAAAATCATGCAATGTTGTGGATTTTCAACTGTATTTATAAAGTAGTACAGTTTGGAACTTTTGAGGGTTTGATATAATACAGTTAGCTAAAGTGGAACCTAATATTAGGAAATTTCATATACTGAAAAAGTATAAAAACATTTGTAACGTTTAGGGGTGACTGCATGCCAGTAATTACAGGAAAACAATATATTGATCGTATTGACGCTTTACAAACTTATATTTCGATTGATGGGAAAGTTGTCACAGGGAAGGTGTCGGAGCATCCAGCATTTAAGGGAGTAATGCAGAGTCAGGCAAGGCTTTTTGATTTACAAAATGAAGAGGCGTTGCTTGAAAAGATGACATATGTTTCACCAACAAGTAATAAGCGTGTTGGTATGTCTTTCCTTCAAGCGGTGACAGTCGATGATCTCGTGAAAAGACGTAATGCAATACGAGAGTGGGCGTTATCCAATAATGGCCTTATGGGGAGAAGTCCAGATTACATGAATACGACATTAATGGCTCTAGCATCCATAGCAGAATATTTGAAAGATAAGCCAAATTGTTTCCCACAGCATTTATTAAAATTTTATGAGTATGCTCGTGAGAACGATTTGACGATGACACATACATTTATCGAGCCACAAGTAAACCGTCAAAAGTTTTATTTTGAAGATGAAGATGTTACAATTGCTGCTAAAATTGTAGATAAAACGAGCGAGGGGTTAGTAATTAAAGGTGCGAGATTACTAGCGACACAGGGAGGAATTACAGATGAACTCCTTGTTATATCAACAAATGGTTTTGATGAAGGAAAAGGCTTTGCTTTCTCAATCCCAAGTAATACAAAAGGTTTAAAGTTTTTATGTAGGCAATCATTTGTCGGAGGGGAATCGGTTTTTGATTATCCATTAAGTAGTCGTTACGAGGAAATGGATGCAATCGTTGTGTTTGATAATGTTGTAGTGCCGTGGGAACGCGTCTTTTATTATGAGAATGTTGAAGTTGCCAATAACTTTTTGAACGTAAGTGGTTTTCAAACATATGGTTTACATCAAGTTCTTACACGTCAAATTGCCAAAACAGAATTTGTCTTAGGTGTTGTACAGTCAATTGTAGATACGATAAATATCGGCGGATATCAACATGTGCAGCAAAAAGTCGTCGATATCATCGTGACATTAGAAACGATGAAGGCCTTACTGTTAAAGTCTGAAGTAGAAGCAAAAGGAGATGAATTTGGTTTTATAAGACCTGATCTCCCAACAGTACAAGTAGCTATTCAGATGTTCCCTAAAGTATATCCGACCTTTACAGAAATCATCCAGTTACTTGGTGCAAGCGGATTAATGTCCATTCCAAGTGAAAAAGCATTTACTGCGGATGACGGCGACCTTGAGCATTATTTACAGTCTTTTCAGGATGGGGGAAAGGAGCGCGTCAAAAAATTCCGCCTAGCTTGGGATTTAACGATGAGCAGCTTTGGTACAAGACAAACACTGTACGAGCGCTTTTTCTTTGGAGACTCAGTTCGTTTAGCCGGCGCACTTTATAATTCTTATAATAGGGAAGAATTAGTTAATCGGGTAGAAAACTTTTTGAAAAATAATAATTAGTTTTGAGGAAGTAACTGTTTAAAACTAAATTAACTTCTTTCAGCGGGTGCCCAAAACATCTGTACCTGTCGCTATGCTTTCGGTACAAAAGACATCCGCTGAAATAGAGGAACTCAGTCTAAGAACGCCACGTCCTGTGGCAACGACTGAGTGACCAACATTGTGTTGATGCCGCTGCCGCTGCCGCTGCCGCTTCGCTTTCGCGCAGATAAAACCCTTTTGCTGTCGCTTCGCTATCGCGCAAAAAACATTTGTTGCCCTAAAGCCTCCGGCGGATGTCACGGGATCGGAAAGGAGTTCTTAAAGGATGTTAGTCTAAAATCACCGCATCCATGCGATAACGGCTAACTGACCTGCATCGGTAAAAACGCCACGTCCTGTGGCATTACCGAAATGACCGACATCGTGTCGGCCCTCACGCAGGCCTAAGCACAAAGCTGATTCCGGACGCAATTATGCCGAGGCATAATTGATATAATTACTATAAAAATATCACTATCTTTATAGATAAGTCAGCACATCATCAAAAGTAACGATTCCAAGTAGTTCAAGGTTCTCTGTTACTACAGGGACTGCTAAAAGACCATATTTTCTAATGATTTGGATTACCTCAGATTGGTTTGTATGGGCAGACACTGAAATGATGCCAGAGTTCATAATTTCACCCATTCGACACTCTGGTGGGGAAATTATTAGCTCTCGTAATGATACGACTCCAAGCAATTGTTTATTGGTATCAGTAACGTATAAATAATAAAAAGTTTCTGCATCTACTTCACTATGCTTTAGGCGTTCAAACACATCGATTACTAAATCATCTTTTGCAACTATTACTACGTCTGTTGTCATCAAGGCTCCGACTGATCCTTTTTTGTATTGCAGTAATTGCTTAATATCATCAGCTTCATCTTTTTCCATTCGCTCTAAATAATAATCGGCTTCTTTATATGATAGTAGCCCAAAAAAATCTGTGGCGTCATCTGGAGATAATTCATTTAACATCTCCACTGCATATGGACGGTCAATCTCTATAATACATTTTTTCTGCATGGCTGGTTCTAGCTCGCTAAAAATTTCTCCAAATTCACAAGGAGTTAAAAAAGAATAAATCGTGAAGCGTCTTTCTTCGCTAAGTTCTATAAAAAATGTTGCTTGATCCATAGGGTGTAAATCTAGAAAATCCTTTCGAAAAGAATCTTTTTTTCCAGACTTTAAAGATTGCAACATGTAGTATGTGTACTCTTCTTTATATTTATATTGATGTAGTCTAATCATTATTTAACGCTCCCTTTTATTACAAATTCTCAATTTCGACACTCAGGACGTGATCAATCTTTTTGACATAATAATAAATCTCCGTCGTATATTGGTCTTCTGGTACCGAAAGAATTAAGTCAATTAATTGGTGATCGTTATCAATATCTTTGAGCTTGAAATGCCGAATTTTATACTCAGATTTTTTTGAAGATCCATTTTGCCCTCTATGCTTAATCATTTTAATTAATTCTGTCATACGATAATTCGATTCCACGATAATCTTTAATGAAATTTCCTGTCGGTTAAGTGTTGATAGACCTAATGTTTTAATGAAAAAGGGCACGATGTTGACTGCCACTATCAAAAGGATGACAGCACATGTTGCCTCTATATAAAACCCCGCCCCGATAGAAATTCCAAGGGCAGAAGCTGACCAGATTAGCGCAGCGGAAGTAAGACCAGAAATCACCTCGTTACTTCTTCGTAAAATAACACCAGCACCAATGAAACCAACCCCACTTACAATCTGCGCAGCAAGTCTCATCGGATCCATATTCGGATGATTGGCACCTCCAAATTTTCCGAATGCTTCTATGGAGACAATAGTTAATAAACAGCTGGCAATACAGATGACCATACTAGGTCTCATGCCAAGTTGTTTTTGTTTAATCTGTCTATCAATCCCAATCAATAATCCGAATAGTAAAGCTAGGCTTAACTTGAGTATCATTTCTACTGTCATTATCATCGTCAATCACCTCTTCAGTTTTTTTATAGAATGCCACTAAAATAAAAATAATATAAAAAAGCTCCCGTAAAAAAGGGAGCTTCTTGCTTAGAATGTATCTTGTTCAACGTACACATCAAATAAACCTATCTTGATAAACTTCAATTCGCAAAAAAATTCATAATTGGAGTTTTGAAGAAAGGGACATATGCGGACTGAACGCAAAAACGCTGCCTTTTGCCATATTCGAATTATATAAAAATATGAAATGCCATATCGAATAACTATCCATCACATGTTCCCCCTTTTATAGTCAAATAAAATAAAACCCCCTCTAACGATTTAGAGGGGGTGAAAGCGCACAAAAAAATAAAAAAGTACGTTCTATTCCCCTTAATCGAGTTTTAGCACTATGCACCGTAAAGAAATGACATCATTTCTTAGCCACCTTATGAAAAGCCTTAATTCGGCAATTCCTGTTCTACCCATGGGTATCTTTCGATATTTCTGGGCAGTGGCCTATGTTTACATAGGAGCCTCACCTAACGAGGATTTATTGTTTTCAGGTGAATTGTACTCCGAATAATTTTGGTTGTCAACAACTGTTCCAAAAATTAAAATCTTAAAATGGTATCAGGGAAATAGTGTATTTTCGACGTATCATCACAAAGTGGGAGGATTTCCGTAACGTCTGGGGGGACGATGAGCTGCTTGGGGTGAAATGATATTGGCCACGAAGGCGTACCACAGGAAGGAATGCCCTTAGCCTCATATCCAATCTCCGTTCCAATACAACATATATGCCTAACCATTGTTGATGTGGCTTATTTTTATGCTAACAAAGGACTTCAAATCCAATCTTGGGGAAGTGGTTTTTCGAATTAATAATGAATAAATTTGTATCGATAGCTTCTGTAACAGTTGTTAAGTCTTTGTATGTTTTTTTGTGTTAAAACTGCTGAACAAAAAATCTATTCTTGATTAAAAAGTAAGTGCTTATGAAAGTACATAGAGAATATTTACTAAAGTTTCTTATCAATTTTTCGCTTGAAATAAACAGCTTAAAAGGACAGAGAAATAGTTTAATAGAGAAAAAATTCTTCGTAAACAACCGCAAAAATTTTTGTTGAAGTCTACGCTGTTTATTTCTCGTTTTATAAAGAAATTCGTAATAAAAAAATCTAAAAAACATTTTTTTACTCTTGACAAATTAAAAAATACGGCTTACGATTGCGAAGAAATTAAATAAAACCTCGTTAGGTGAGGCTCCTATACAAACATAGGCCACTGCCCAGAAATATCGAAAGATGCCCATGGGTAGAACAGGAATTGCCGAATTAAGGCTTTTCATAAGGTGGCTAAGAGATAAAATCATCTCTTTACGGTGTATAGTGCTAAAACTCGAGTTAGGGGGAATAAAAGTGCTTTTTGTACTTATTTATTTTTTTATGCGCTTTTTTAAAATCTCCGGGACTCCTGGAGGTTTTTTTATTTTCAAAAAAGAACACTTCGGTGGTGAATAAGTGTTCGCTTTCAGAAAGGAGGGGGTCAAAATGGAGAGTCCGAGTCTGACCGATGGAGATAGTAGGAGTAAAAAACTTAAATCTGTTTTAATTCAACAGATTAGGAGGACGATTCAATGCTTAAAATCTATAAAAGAAGCAAAGAAGGGCTACTGGAAGAACAGCCTAAGATCGTTCAGGGTAGCTGTGTATATCTCACTGAACCATCCGAAGAGGAAATACAGTATGTCGCTAATCGACTTGGAGTACCGAGTGACTTTATTAGTGACTCCCTTGATATTGATGAACGATCACGAATAGAAAAAAGCGGAAATGATTTATTACTGATTGTCAATGTACCCTTAAAAATGCCAAATGGTGAAACTATACCATATAGGACAATTCCAATGGGTATTATTCAAACAAGTGAAGTAATTGTAATAATTTGTCGTGATAATCATCCGATTTTACAGGAATTTAGCAAAATTCTCGATAAGAATTTTAATAACAATATAAACGTATCTTTTATTTTACAATTGTTGCTTGTTTCGGCCCGTTATTGTTTACGATGCCTTGATGATATTAATCAAAAAGTTATTATATCTGAAAAATTAATACAAAAATCAATCAAGAACAGTGAAGTGTATACTTTACTCAATATAAATAAGAGCCTTGTTTATTTCATAAAGGCGTTAAAAGTAAATCTTGTGATGATGAGGAAATTGTCAAGAGTACTAGAAATGAATGAAGAAGCTGAAAAACGGATGCAAGACACTCTTAATGAGATGCAACAAGCTCTTGATACATCAAAAATTTACAACGAAAATTTAGGTAATATGATGGATGCATATTCTGCTGCGATTGAAATTAACCTTAGTGTTGTAGTGAAAGTTTTAACTGCATTTACGATTATCTTAACGTTTCCGACGATGGTCGCAACAATTTATGGAATGAATTTCCCATTGCCGAAGCAAGATGGTGCATATGCATTAGCGGTTCTAATGTCAATCTCTGTAGTCATTAGCTTGTTGACAGGTTGGGTATTTTATAAAAAACGGCTATTTTAGAAGAGAAAGTGAGGAAAAAAGATGCTTACGATATATCAAAGTAATTCAATAGGTCAATTACAACAGGTATCTGATATTGTTCACAACACGTTGCTCTATCTTGTGGATCCGACAGATACTGAAATTTCTCAAATTTCAAATAAACTTAATATTCCGGAAGATTTTATTCGTGACTCCTTAGATATCAATGAGCGACCTCGGATTGAAAAGGATGATTCGTCAAAGGTCATCATTCTCAATTCTCCTATGGCGATGAATGAGGAACGGTTGTACGAAGAAATTCCTTATCGAACGATACCAATCGGCATCATCCATGTAAAAGATCATTTGGTGATTGTCACAAAAAAAGATAATCCATTATGCAGAGACATATTTTCAGGGAAGTATGGTACATTTCAAACGCATATGAAGACTCGAATAACATTGATTCTCTTTGAAGCGATTGCTCTATCGTATCTCGATTTTCTCAAGCGTATAAAAGCACAGGTTGGACGATTACAGCAAGAATTAAAAGAATCGCATAACAATCGAGAGTTGTTCGGTCTGATTCATATTAATAAAAGTTTGGTATATTTTTCGACATCTTTACGAGCTATGCGCAATGTTTTTTTACACCTTTCCAAAGGGCAAGATATAAAACTATATAGTGAAGATGAGGAGATGCTGCATAATGCGTTAGTAGATCTTGAACAAGCAGCGGAAGTAACGGAAATGCGTAGTCTAAGTTTAAGCAATCTAATGGATGCGTACGCGGCAATTACTCATAATAACTTAAATAGCGTTTTGAAAATATTGACTACACTTACGCTTGTCCTAATGATTCCGACCATAATTGGAAGTGTTTTCTCGATGAACGTCCCATTGCCCTATGAAGATCAGCCAATTATGTTTTTAGTAGTTATTGGACTAATGCTAGGGATCAGTGGAGGCCTTGTCTACGTATTTTATAAAACAAAATTTTTACGTTTCTAATATTCTTGTACCGTAGATAGAAAGGGTGTGTACCGAAATGCTTTTCGTATACAAAAGTAATTCCGAAGGTAAATTTGAGCAGACAACAAATATTGGGTATAACAGTTGGCTTCATCTTGAAGCGCCAACATCCAGTGAAATTGAACGTGTAGTGGCAGCTCTTGCCGTTCCAAGCGATTTTTTAACAGATTCACTTGATATCGAAGAACGCCCGCGAATAGAAGAGCGCAACGGAGCGGTCTTGATGGTTATTCATGTCCCGTACGATCAATTAGATGTCGAGAGTTCTTCTCAAGACGTGAAATATCGAACAATTCCTATGGGGATCATTCACACAAAAAATCATATGATTACGATATGTAAAGAAGAGCTACCTTTCATGAAAGATTTGTTGAATGGTGGGATGACTCTTTTTGAGACACATTTGAAAACGCGCAACACTTTAAATATATTAAGTATAACAGCTCGGGCATATATTCATTTTTTAGCTACAATTGAACGGGAAATCACATTAGCAGAAAAAGAACTTGCCAAATCATATCGTAATAGTGAGCTATACACACTACTATACTTGAACGAAAGTCTTATATATATGGTAACATCACTTAAACAGATGAAATTTACGATGCAAAAAATATTACAGGGAAGCAATATCAAATTGGAGCAAGACGATGTAAGTATTTTAGACGACGTACTTATTGAAATAGATCAAGCATATGAAGTGACGGAAATTAATCAATCTAATTTAAATAATATTATGGATGCCTATGGAAACGTAATTCAAAACAATGTTAGTCAAGTACTAAAATTACTTGCTTCATTTACAATTATCTTATCGGTGCCGATGTTAATTGCCAACATTTATGGGATGAATGTGCCTCTACCTTATCAAAATGCATCTAATGCATTTTGGGTAGTAATCGTTGTAATGGTCTTGTTAACAGGACTGTCTACCTTTGTTTTTTACAAAAAAAATTATTTCTCTCGATAGCATAAAAAGTGAGCTTAGTTATGATTAGCAATTATAGTGCGAATTGACAGAAGGGAATATTTTTTTTATAATTCTCGTTAGAAAATTGTAAAAAACGATGATGGAAAAAGTACGTATTTGTGCGTGTAAAAGAAAGGGATTTCTTGGCTGAAAAAATCCTCACAATAGCAAATACCGAAAGCTACTCCAGAGTGCAGTTAATCCCTGCCGTTCACTTACGTTACAAGTGCTAAAGAGGTAAGTATACTTATATACTTACAACTAGGGTGGTACCGCGAGACAAATCACAAGTCCTCGTCCCTTTTTGGGGATGGGGGCTTTTTTATGTTTATCTGCGTGAAAGCTTGCGCTAAGGCAAAATTGATTTGCGGATTCATTTCGTGATTTTACAAAACATAGGGAGGAACTTTTCAAATGAAAGCAGTAGAAATTCGCCGCATGTATTTAGAATTCTTTAAAGAAAAAGGGCATCATCATGAGCCTTCAGCACCACTTGTGCCAATCAATGACCCATCATTACTTTGGATTAACTCAGGTGTTGCAACACTTAAACCATATTTCGATGGTCGAATCATTCCTGAAAATCCACGTATTACAAATGCTCAAAAATCAATTCGTACAAATGATATTGAAAACGTAGGTAAAACGGCTCGACACCATACGTTTTTTGAAATGCTAGGTAACTTCTCAATTGGGGATTACTTCAAAAAAGAAGCTATTCATTTTGCTTGGGAATTCTTAACGGATAAAAAATGGATGGGCTTTGATCCAGAGCTTTTATCTATTACAATCCATCCTGAAGATCAAGAAGCGTATGATGTTTGGCATAACGAAATTGGTATTCCTGAAGATCGTTTAATCCGACTTGAGGGGAACTTCTGGGATATCGGTGAAGGTCCATCTGGTCCTAACTCAGAAATTTTCTATGACCGTGGGGAAGAATATGGTTCAGATGAAAATGATCCAGAAATGTATCCAGGTGGTGAAAATGAACGCTATCTTGAAATTTGGAACTTAGTGTTCTCTCAATTCAACCATAATCCTGATGGCACTTATACACCACTTCCAAAGCAAAATATTGATACTGGTATGGGTCTAGAGCGTATCGTATCAGTTGTTCAAAATGTTCCAACGAACTTTGATACTGATTTATTCATGCCTATTATTGAAAAGATCGAGCAGTTAGCGAATCGCAAATACAAACGTCCAGGTGAAGTAGCGCTAAGTGAAATCTTCGGTTCAGAAGAAGATATCAATACACCATTTAAAGTTATTGCGGACCATATCCGTACAGTGGCGTTTGCCATTGGTGATGGTGCGCTTCCTTCAAATGAAGGTCGTGGTTATGTATTACGTCGTTTATTACGTCGTGCAGTGCGCTATGCAAAACAAATCGGCATTGAAAAGCCATTTATGTTTGAATTAGTACCAACTGTTGGTGAAATTATGAATGATTTCTACCCAGAAGTAACGGAAAAATGCGAGTTTATCCAACGTGTTATTAAAAATGAAGAAATTCGCTTCCATGAAACATTAGACGGTGGTCTTGCTATCTTTAACGAAGTAGTAGAAGCTCAAAAAGCAGCTGGTCATGACTATATTCCAGGTGCAGATGCATTCCGTTTATATGATACTTACGGTTTCCCTATTGAATTAACAGAAGAGTATGCAGAAGAAGTAGGCATGAAGGTAGATCATGAAGGCTTTGAAGCGGCAATGGAAGAACAACGTGAACGCGCACGTGCGGCTCGTCAAGATGTGGATTCTATGCAAGTACAAAACGAAGTGCTAGCAAATTTGACGGTTGCAAGTGAATTTGTAGGCTATGATACATTAACGACAGACTCAGAAATTGCAGCGATAATTGTCAACGGCCAAGTATCAAAGGTAGCATCTGAAGGACAAGAAGCACTAGTTATCTTAGCTAAAACACCATTCTATGCTGAAATGGGTGGTCAAATTGCGGATAGCGGTGTTATTTCTAATGATAGCTTTACGGCCATTGTAAAAGATGTACAAAAAGCTCCGAATGGTCAGCCGCTTCATACTGTACTTGTGAAATCTGGCGAAATGCAAGTTGAAGATGCTGTAACAGCAGTAGTTAACCGTGAAGAACGTAATTTAATTATTAAAAACCATACAGCTACACATATTATGCAACGTGCGCTAAAAGATGTACTTGGCGACCATGTTAGCCAAGCTGGATCATATGTAGGACCTGATCGCTTACGCTTTGACTTCTCTCACTTCGGACAAGTGACAAAAGAGGAATTACAACAAATTGAACGTATTGTAAATGAAAAAGTGTGGGATGATATAGAGGTCGTTATTGAAGAAAAAGGCATCGATGAAGCGAAAGCTATGGGAGCAATGGCGCTATTCGGCGAGAAATATGGCGATATCGTTCGCGTTGTTTCAATTGGTGACTACTCTATTGAGCTTTGCGGTGGTATTCACGTAAAACGTTCATCTGAAATTGGCTTCTTCAAAATTGTTTCAGAAGGTGGTATTGGTGCAGGTACACGTCGTATCGAGGCTGTGACAGGTAAAGTTGCTTATGAAGCAGTAAAAGAGGAAGAAGCTTTATTAAACGAAGCTGCAGCATTATTAAAAGCAAATCCAAAAGATATTGTGACAAAAGTACATGCATTACAAGCTGACTACAAAGATTTACAACGTGAAAATGAGGCATTATCACAAAAAATCGCGAATGCACAAGCAGGTGCAATTGTGGACGCAGCGCAAACTTTTGGGGATGTAACTGTTTTATCTACTAAAGTTGAGGCGAAGGACAATAATCAATTGCGTCAAATGATGGATGACCTGAAAGCAAAAATGCCTAAAGCTGTTATCGTTCTTGGTGCAGTCGATGGCGAAAAGGTTATGCTATGTGCTGGTGTAACAAAAGATTTAGTTGGTGGCAATTACCATGCAGGAAATATCGTAAAAATGGTAGCAGAAGCATGTGGTGGTAAAGGTGGCGGTCGTCCAGATATGGCGATGGCAGGTGCAAAAGATGCATCAAAACTTGATGAAGCACTACTTTATGTGTATGATTATGTTAAATCCATTTAACTTCTTTCAGCGAATGGAAGTTAAAGCCTCCGGCGGATGTCATGGAATCGGAAAAGGAGTTCGCATAGGATGTTAGCCTAAAATCATCGCATCCATGCGATAACGGCTAACTGACCTGCATCGGTAAAAACGCCACGTCCTGTGGCATTACCGAAATGACCGACATCGTGTCGGCCCTCACGCAGGCCTAAACACAAAGCCGATTCCGGACGCAATTATGCCGAGGCATAATTGATAATACGCCAAAACATGTTATAATAAAGAGAAATTGGAGATGAGCTTTTGCACATCTCCTTATTTCTGAAAGCGAGGTGCTGGTCATGAGTTCATTTGATCAAACTATGAAATTTAATTTTCCAGAAGAATCAATGGAACAGGAAGTCAAGCAGGTAATGTTGAAAGTACATTCTTCATTAGAGGAAAAGGGATATAATCCTATCAATCAGATTGTCGGTTATTTACTTTCTGGTGATCCGGCGTATATTCCTCGCCATCAGGATGCTCGTAATTTAATTCGCAAGCTTGAGCGTGACGAAATTCTAGAAGAGCTTGTTAAGTTTTATATTAAAAAGAACAACGAGGACTAGAAATGAGAATTATGGGATTAGACGTTGGGTCAAAAACTGTTGGCGTTGCTGTTAGTGATGCTTTAGGGTGGACTGCCCAAGGTATTGAAACCGTAAAAATTGATGAAGCTAACGGCGAGTTCGGCATTGACCGTATAACCGAGCTAGTGAAGGAGTATGCTATAACAGAATTTGTTGTAGGATACCCGAAAAACATGAATAATACGGTGGGACCGCGTGGTGAGGCTTCTGAAAACTATAAAAAGCTTTTAGAAGAAACATTTTCACTACCGGTCAAGCTTTGGGATGAGCGTTTAACAACGATGGCTGCTGAGCGTATGCTAATCGAAGCAGACGTGAGTCGCAAAAAGCGTAAGCAAGTCATTGATAAAATGGCTGCTGTGATGATTTTACAAGGCTACTTGGATAGCAAAAATTAATTGATGAGGTGACAACTACATGGCACAAGAGCATAACCATGAAGAAGAATTACACGTACAACACATTACAGTGATTGACGAGAACGGAAATGAACAGCTTTGTGAAGTAATTCACGTACATGAATCAGCTGAATTCGGCAAATCATACGTATTTTACTCTATGGTAGGCGCAGAAGAAGATGAGGATGGTTCTGTAGAAATCTTCGTATCTTCATTCGTTCCATCTGAAAATGGTGAAGATGGTGAATTAACACCAATCGAAACTGAAGCAGAGTGGGATATGGTAGAAGACGTATTAAACGCTTTAGAGGATGAAGGCGAAGAGTAATCATCGTTCTTTATAAGTGTGGAACAAGGATGGCACAAAGCACTCCTTGTTCCTTTTTTACTTTAGGAAGAATGGAGCTATGAGGTTGTAAGACGAGTTGGTGAGATTTATATCTTTTTAAGGACTCGCTTCAAAATTTGAACCATAGTTAAAAGGAGGACATTGAATGAACGAGGAAACGCAAGAATTTCTTATAGTAGGGGAAAATGGCAAGGAGCAAAAGTGTCGTGTTGTCTTCACCTTCGATGCAGATGAAAAATCATATGTATTGTTTTCGTTAATCGACGAAGATGGTAATGAAATTCCTGGAGACATTTCTGCTATGACATTTGATTATGATGATAATAATGGAGAAATGACAAATCTACAGCCAGTTGAAACAGATGCAGAATGGGAAATGATTAATGAGGTAGTCCTGACACTTCTAGACGAATTTGAAGAAGAGCCGCAACTATTTACAATTACAGATGAAGATGGGGCAGATCAGGTTTGTGAAGTTATTCATACATTTTCATCAGAACAATTTGGCAAATCCTATGTACTTTATGTTCAGGCAACGGACGAGCCAATTGAGGAACGAGATATTTTTGCTTCTCAATACGTATCTGGAAATGACGGAACGATTGATGAATTATTACCGATTGAAACAGATGAAGAATGGGCATTTGTAGAAGATGTATTAAATGAATTATAAGTAGAACTCTGAGTGGTAAAATGCTACTCAGAGTTTTTTTTATTACATAGCTTGTAGAGCATTAATAGAATATTTCTATCTCATATGTAAAAATATTCTATATGAAAATGAAATTTATGTATTTTCGAGCTAATTTGGTTATTTTTCAAGAAAAAACAGAATTTTCAACTTATTGTTTTATCTGAATTTTTAAATATCTGCAGATAAAACGAGATATCGAGCGTTGACCATCATAAGTAAACAGATAAGATTTGTTTTAAATTAAACCAAGTAAGTTGATTTGAAAAGGAGGAAATTTAATGAGGACGATATGGGGACTACTAGTTGGTGTATTAATAATAGGTTTGCTGGTAGGTTGCACAAACAAAGGAGAAGCGAGCAAAGATGAAACAGTAACGTTAAAGGTGGGGGCAGCCAATGTGCCACATGCGGAAGTACTAGAGTATTTAGCAAAGGATCTTGAAAAAGATGGTGTGAAATTAGACATTACTATTTTAAAAGATGCTGTTCAAACAAATCAGCAAACGGCAGATGGTGAACTAGATTTTAACTATTTTCAACACATTCCCTTTTTAGAACAAACGAATAAAGAAAGCCATTTAGATTTAGTGAGTGTAAAAGGAATTCACATTGAACCATTTGGTGTGTACTCTAAAAAAATTAAAAATATAAATGATTTACCGCAAAATGCAAAGGTTTCCGTCCCAAATGATGTCGTCAATTTTTCTCGAGCTTTACTACTATTTCAAAATAATGGACTAATTGAATTGGATAAAACAAAGGAGAATGATTATACAGTTGAGGATATTACAAAAAACGAAAAAAATATTCAATTTATCGGTGTTGATTCTCAGTTATTAACTCGTTCATTAGATGATGTAGATGCAGCGGCTATTAATACGAACTACGCCTTAGAAGGGGGCTACAACCCTATGAAGGATGCTCTTATTATAGAAGGTCCAGAATCGCCATATGTCAATATTATTGCGACGACAAAAGAAAAACAAAATGATCCAGCGATTCAAAAAGTCGTTAAATGGCTGACAAGTGACAAGGCGCGTACTTTTTTTGAAGATCAGTATAAGGGGGCTGTCGTTCCAGCATTTTAACTTCTTTCAGCAAATGTCTTATGTAGCGTAAGCAAAGCGTCAGCTACAAATGTTTTATGTAACGTAAGTGAAACGGCAGTTACATCCACTGAAAGAAGTTAAAGCCTCCGGCGGATGTCACAGAATCGGAAAGGAGTTCTTTGTGCAAGCACAAAGCCGATTCCGGACGCAATTATGCAGAGGCATAATTGATCTTTTTCTTTTTAAAGTCGAAAGTAGTCAAAATGAAATGCTAAGGAGGTAGACGTGAAATGATTGAATTTATCGAAATGACAAAGGAATTTCAAGTTGGAACAACCGTTGTGACGGCATTAAATAGCATTAATTTAACGATTCAAAAGGGTGATGTTTTTGGTGTTATCGGCTTTAGTGGTGCTGGTAAAAGTACATTAATACGGACAGTAAATTTATTGGAGGAACCAACATCTGGTCGCGTTCTTGTGAATGGCAAAGAGCTGAAAACATTAAGTAAAAAGCAGCTTCGCGAGGAAAAGAAAAATATTGGTATGATTTTTCAACACTTCATCTTCTTCGTTCAAAAACTGTCTTCGAAAATGTTGCGATGCCTTTAGTATTAAGTGGCGTTAAAAAATCAAACATTGAAGGTCAAGTAAGGGAGGTTTTGTCGTTTGTCGGTTTACAGGACAAAGCCGAACGCTATATCGATGAGCTGTCAGGTGGACAAAAGCAGAGAGTAGGCATTGCTCGTGCACTTGTCACAAAGCCAACAATTCTATTGTGTGATGAGGCGACCTCTGCTCTTGACCCGCAAACGACTAAATCTATATTAGAGCTACTAAAGCGAGTCAACATTGAGTATGGCATTACCATTTTAATGATTACACATGAAATGGAAGTCATAAGGGATATTTGCAATCGTGTAGCTGTTATGGAAAACGGAAGAGTTATTGAAACAGGTAATGTACTTGAAATTTTTTCTGCACCGCAAGAAGAGACGACTAAAAACTTTGTACAATCGGTAGTTCGAGATGACATTCCACAATCTGTCTACGAGCAATTAAAAACGATAGATCAGTCTAAAAAGATATATAACCTGAAATTTATAGGTGTAGACGTTGGGCAACCAGTTGTCTCTCAAGTAGCGAAAAAATTTGATGTCGATGTCAATGTACTGTTTGGCAATATTACAGAGCTACAAGGGATTCCCTTTGGCAATTTAATCGTTGAGCTTGTTGGTGCAGACAAAGAAATAGACAAGGCACATCAATTTATTCAAACGAAAGATATTCAAATAGAGGAGGTTATTGCACATGAAGGTGAGCTCGCAAATCATTATCGACGCAGTGCTAGATACGCTGTACATGGTTAGTATTTCGTTATTTTTTGGAGCTATTTTGGGCTTTATTTTAGGGATTACTTTAGTTGTGACGAGAAAAGGGCATATTCTTGAAAATAAAATAATCTTCTCAATTATCAATCCAATCGTCAACACCCTGCGCTCCATTCCGTTTATTATTTTGCTAGTTGCTATCATTCCATTTACACGCTTGCTCGTTGGAACAGCAATAGGGACAACAGCTGCTATTGTACCGCTTGTCTTGCATATAGGGCCATATATATCAAGATTAATAGAAAATTCATTACTGGAAGTGGATGAAGGCATTATTGAAGCAGCGAAGGCAATGGGTGCCTCGCCACTTCAAATTATTCAAAAGTTTTTGCTACCTGAAGCCTTCCCCTCTTTAATATTAAGTGTCACGACTGCAACAATTGGGCTTATTGGAGCGACTGCAATGGCAGGGGCAGTTGGAGGTGGTGGCCTTGGTGATGTAGCCATTACTTACGGCTATCAACGCTTTGACAACGTAACGATTTTAGTAACAGTGGTGATTTTAGTAGTACTAGTACAAATCATTCAAAGTATTGGAAATAGTCTTGAGCGAAAATTACGCAGAGTGTCATAAAGGAGAATTTTAATATGAGGAAACTAAATTATACATTAGGATTAATTGCATCAGCGTGAAGAAACGGCTAATTTCATTAAAGATGTTTCTAATGGCAATTATATTCCTGTGAAAATGCCTGTAGATGAATTAGCTGCATGGAAAGAGTTTTATCTTCATTGACCAACAACAGTATATTGGTCTAATGCCTTCTGACATACTGTTAATCTGTGTAAATGCAAAGCGACAGCGAAATTGATTCATTAAAAAGGAGATGACAAGAAAATGACTAAGAAAAAGGAGTTAAAGCTTGCGTTATATTTAATTGGGGCAGGAATGCATGTGGCAGCTTGGAAACATCCGTCTGCAAAAGTAAATGCAAGCATCGATATTAATGCCTTGCAAAAGACGGCGCAAATTGCTGAAAAGGGCAAGTTTGATATTGCTTTTGTTGCGGATAGTTTAGCGATCAATCATGAATCACATCCACATATTTTAAATCGCCTTGATCCTCTTATACAGATTACAGCTTTGGCAGCTGCGACAACAAAAATTGGGCTCGGGGCAACGGCATCAACCACATATAGTGAGCCATATGTGTTAGCAAGGCAGCTAATGTCCGTAGATCATATTAGTAATGGTAGAGTCGGATGGAATCTAGTGACAACAGCAGATGCTACAGGTGAGACGGCTTTAAACTTCAGTCGTGACAGACATTGGGAGCATGATCATCGCTACGAACGTGCGGAAGAATTTATCGATGTAGTGCAGTCATTATGGGATTCATGGGAGGACGATGCTTTTGTCTACGACCGTGATAATAATATTTTTTATGATCGCAATAAAGTACATGAGACAGCTTTTAAAGGTAAATATTTATCAGTGAAAGGTCCGTTGAATATTGCACGTTCTGTTCAGGGTCAGCCTGTTATTGTGCAGGCTGGTGCTTCAAAACCGGGGCAAACATTAGCAGCACGAACAGCGGAGGTCGTTTTTGTTCATTGGGATGATATTGAGAAATCCAAGGAGCATTATCGCCATTTAAAGGCACAGCTTGCTCCATTTGGGCGCACTGATGATGAGCTACTTGTGTTACAAGGGATATCGCCAATTGTAGGAGATACGGAGGAAGAGGCCATCCGTAAGTATAATGAATTACAGGCGCTGATTGACCCCTATGAGAGCTTAAAATTTGTTTCGGGTTATATGGGAAATGTTGATTTCTCTAAATACTCGTTAGATACACCTGCAATTGAAGTGGATTTTCCTGAGGTCAATAGTATTCAAAGTCATTTCTTTGAGCATTTAGAGATTATCAAAAAAGAAAATTTAAAAGTCGGTGAATTATATGCGCGCCTTTTTGGCCCTGCAAAGCGTGATGCCTTTGTTGGGACACCAACGCAAATCGCCGATGAGATGGAACGTTGGATTACAGAAGAAGCGGCAGATGGCTTTATGTTACAGTTTCCGTTATTACCAAGAGACTTAGAGGATTTTGTGAACAAGGTAGTGCCAATTTTACAAGAGCGTGGTATTTATCGTAAAGAGTATACAGGCTCAACCCTAAGAGAACATTTAGGGCTGAAAAAGCCACAAAATAGATTTACTAAAAGCACGGTGACTCATGGATGAGTGATGTTTTTATTCGAAACGAAAGTGAGCAGCAGCTAGTTCAGTATGCTATTGAATTGGCACAACAAATTGACAAGACAGCTGAAAAATATGATGAGAGTGGAGAATTTCCGTTTGAGCATTTTAAAATTTTAGAGGATGCTGGCTATTTTAAACTAACGGTGCCGAAAAAATATGGCGGTGAGGAAATTTCTCTATATGAAATGTTATTAGTACAGGAACATTTAGCTAAAGGAGATGCTTCTACTGCATTGTCAGTTGGGTGGCACTTATTAACTTTTTTGAACGTTCGTGAGGCGGGGACATGGCCTGAGCCTATATTTGCGGAATTGTGCCATAAAGCAGTTAAAGAAGGTTCTCTCTTAAATATTATAAATAGCGAGCGAGGGAAGGGGAATATTTCTCGTGGAAGTTTACCGGGAACAATTGCGAAAAAAGTGCCTGGAGGCTATATCATTACAGGTGAAAAGGCTTTTGCTTCCTTAGCCCCAATATTAAAACAATTTACGATTATCGCTTATATAGAAGAAGAAAATTTAACTGCTGAATTTTTAATAACCAAAAATGATCAGGTAGAGGTTATTCATACATGGGATGCGATGGGAATGCGTGCAACAGGTAGTCATGATATTATTTTCCATGATACGTTTGTTCCAGAGGATGCATTGCTATACAAACATCGTCCAAAGGAAGTAAATCGTTTTTTAGCTGATGGTCGCGTCTATTCGTTAGAAATTCCAGCTGTTTACTTAGGAGTAGCAGGTGCAGCTAGGGATTATGCAATAGATTTTGCTAAAAATACTTATTCATACAGCTTAGAAAATACAATCGCACACGCAAATCATGTCCAACAAAAAATTGGTGAAATAGAAGTGCTTTATCAAACGGCACGTCGAACATTGTATAGTATCGCAGCGCAAGTTGAACAAAATCCTGCGATAAAGGACCAACTTTCTGAAGATGTTAGTATTGCAAAGTATGTTATTTGTAACAATGCGATTGACATCGTAACAAAAGCAATGCAAGTTGTTGGGGGACGAAGTCTGTCTAAAGCTAGTAAATTACAACGACTATTTCGAGACGTTCAATGTAGCCGTTTTAATCCTCCAGCTGATGATGTAGTGATTGAACAGCTTGCAAAGAGTTTACTAGTCGATGTCAAACAAGAAGCTTTTCAATTATAGATATTGATATCACTTTATTTTGAGATATTTAGTTTTTCAACCGTTAATATTATTGAATCTGCTAACGAACTAGTTGGCAGATTTTTGTTTTGCCGAGGCATAATTGATGTGATCCATTTTTACTGAATTATCTATTTCTGTTTGTCGTGAAAGTTGATTTCTAGTATGATAATGGAGTGATAGGGGGGAAACCCGTGAATAACGGTTCGAAAAAACAAGAAATGTTTTCAAAAATGCAAGAAAGAAAATCCGAGGTAAAAATTGTGAGAAAAATCGTTGCTATTGTAGCAATTGCTTTTGTTCTAATATCAGGGATTGTCGGTTTACTTGGTTATAATTATGTGAAGAGTGCCTTAAAACCAATGGATCCAGATGCGACTAAAACAATTGCAGTTGAAGTACCAATTGGTTCAACTTTAAGCTCTATTTCAACTCTATTAGAGGAAAAAGGGGTTATTAAAGATGCTCGTGTTTTTAAATACTATTCTAAATTTAAAAATGAATCCCAGTTCCAAGCAGGAAACTATGATTTAACACAAGCAATGACATTCGATGAGCTAATCGAAAGTTTAAAAACCGGGAAGGTTTATCGTACGCCAGTCTTTACGATGACAATTCCTGAAGGTTTAACACTTGAACAAATTGGTAATATCGTGGAAAAGAAAACGCCGTACACTCAAAAAGAATTTATGGACTTAGTAACAAGCGATGCGTTTGTACAACAAATGAAGGCTAAATATCCTGAGCTTGTGACGGATGCGGTTTTAGCTGATAATATTCGATATGATTTAGAGGGCTATTTATTCCCTGCAACTTATTCTTATTTTGAAGAAAAACCATCATTGGAATCGATTGTAGACGAGATGGTAGGAGCAATGGACAAGGTTGTGAAAAATTACAACGATGTTTTAACTGAAAAGAAAATCTCAGTACATCAATTATTAACATTTGCTTCATTACTGGAAAGAGAAGCTACTGCCCAAACAGATCGTGAAACGATTGCGAGCGTATTCTATAATCGTATCGATCAAGGGATGCCACTACAAACAGACCCAACTGTTTTATATGCACTAGGTTCCCATAAAGATCGTGTATTATATAAAGATTTAGAAGTAGACAATGCCTATAATACTTACAAAAATAAAGGCTTACCACCAGGTCCTATTGCGGGTGCTGGAAAATCTTCAATTGAAGCAGTGCTTAATCCAAGTAAAACGGACTATCTCTACTTCTTAGCGGATACAAAGGGTATCAACCACTTCTCGAAAACATATGATGAACATTTACAGAAAGTAGATAAATATATAAAAAAAGCAGAGTAAGTACTTTAAATAGAAAAAATAAATAGCAATAATGTGGATAGAAGGAAAGAAAAATAGCTTTCCTTCTATTTTCGTGCTATTATAAATTGTGATTTTTAATCGATCCGCATGGAAAAAATTCAATCAGTCCGTTAATGCGGAATAATATACGTGGTGGCAATTGTTTTGAGCTTATAAAACAATTGCTCATTTTTGTATGACGAAGTACCAAGACATCACGTTTGGTCTTTTTCTTTTTGTTGCTAAATGATGAAGTACAGACAACGAGTCTTGCTCGTTGCGCCTCCGGCGGATGTCACGGAATCGGAATGGAGTTCTTAAAGGATGTTAGCCTAAATCATCGCATCCATGTGATGACGGCTAACTGACCTGCATCGGTAAAAGCGCCACGTCCTGTGGCATTACCGAAATGACCAACATCGTGTTGGCCCTCACGCAGGCCTAAGCACAAAGCTGATTCCGGAAGCAATGTTTATCTGCGCGAAAGCGTAGCGACAGCGGCAATTATGCCGAGGCATAATTGATATGAGGGTGAATTAAAAAATGGAATTATCAGATGCATATATACAATCATTTATTCAACCACGTAATGAATTGCTTTTAGAAATGGAAGCATTTGCGGAGGAGAATCATGTACCGATTATGCAACTTTCAGGCATTGATGCACTAAATCAACTGCTACGTATTCAAAATCCGTCGAAAATTTTAGAGATTGGTACAGCAATTGGTTATTCTGCAATAAGGATGGCAGAGGCTTTACCAAATGTGCAGATCGTTACAATCGAGCGTGATATAGAGCGTGTTACGAGAGCAAAGGCTTATATTGAACGTTCAGCAGTATCAGATCGTATTACGGTCATTGAAGGTGACGCCTTAGAGGTGAACGATGAAGCAATTCAAACGACTTTCGATGCTGTTTTTATCGATGCTGCAAAGGGACAATATCAACGCTTTTTTGAAAAGTATGCGCCTCTTGTAAAATCTGGCGGAGTTCTGTATATCGATAATATGTATATGCATGGCTTATCAGATTTGGATTTAAAAGATGTACCGCGTCGTAAGCGTACAATGATTCGCAATTTAAAAAACTTTACCGAATGGATTATGCAGCACCCTGATTATACAAGTGCATTTTTACCAGTTGGTGATGGTTTATTATTATGTTTGAAGAGGTGACTATTATGAAAAAACCTGAATTGCTTGTTACACCGCAATCAGTGGACCATGTAAAAGCACTTTTACAGGCTGGAGCAGATGCTTTTGTCATTGGTGAACAACAATTTGGTCTGCGCCTAGCAGGAGAATTTTCTGTTAGTGAAGTGGAAGAAGCTACAAAGCTAATTCATGCAGCGGGTAAAAAGGTTTATGTTGCGGTAAATGCGCTATTCCATAATGAAAAATTGGATGCGCTTGCCGAATATTTAAAAGAAATGCAACGTATTGGTGTTGACCGTTTAATTTATGGTGATCCAGCAGTATTAATCATCCGTCGTGAGCAAGGTGTAACAATACCGCTACACTGGAATCCAGAAACGACTGCAACGAACTGGTTTACGGCAAATTATTGGGGAAAACGCGGAGCAACTCGCGCAGTGCTTTCACGTGAACTTTCTTTAGATGAAGTGCTAGAAATTAAAGAAAATACAGAAGTAGAGATTGAGGTTCAGGTACATGGAATGACATGTATGTTCCAATCAAAACGTTCATTACTAGGCCATTATTTCTTATATCAAGATAAAGTAATGGAAATTGAAAATCGTAAGGAAAATCGCAATATGTTCCTTCATGATGATGAACGTAATAATAAATATCCAATTTATGAGGACGCTAACGGTACTCATATTTTCAGTCCAAACGATATGTGCATTATTGATGAGCTTGGCGAATTATTCGAAGGTGGCATTGATGCATTGAAAATTGAGGGTGTTCTTCAAACGCCAGAATATGTGGTCACAGTAACAGAAGCTTATCGTCAAGCAATTGACACATATTTTGACGAATCAGAAGATGCGTATGAAGATATTAAAGATGATTTATTAGCTAAAATTGAAGAAATTCAGCCTACCATCAGACCTCTTGATACTGGCTTTATCTTCAAGGAAACAGTTTACTAGGAGGTGGCAAGAACATGGCATTAGTATTAGAGCAAAATGACAAAATCCGTGAGATCGTAGACGGTAAACGTGTCATTACAAAAAAACCAGAGCTACTTGCCCCTGCAGGTAGTTTAGAAAAATTAAAAGTAGCAGTTCATTATGGAGCGGATGCTGTATTTATCGGTGGACGAGAGTTCGGTCTACGTTCAAACGCAGATAACTTCTCAATTGAAGAAATGCGCGAAGGTGTTGAATTCGCCAAAAAATACGGTGCAAAAATATATGTTACGACAAATATTTTCGCCCACAATGAAAATATGGACGGCTTAGAGCAATATTTACAAGATATTGAATCTGCAGGAGTTACAGGTATTATTGTAGCGGATCCATTAATCATTGAAACATGCCGTACAGCTGCACCAAAGCTTGAAATTCACCTTTCTACACAGCAATCTTTATCGAACTGGAAGGCAGTACAGTATTGGAAAGAAGAAGGCTTACATCGTGTCGTATTAGCACGTGAAGTTGGCGGCGAAGAAATGAAGCTGATGAAAGAAAAAGTCGATATTGAAATTGAGGCTTTCGTTCATGGAGCAATGTGTATCGCCTATTCTGGTCGCTGTGTGCTTTCAAATCATATGACTGCTCGTGACTCTAACCGTGGTGGTTGTTGTCAATCTTGCCGCTGGGACTATGATTTATATGAGGTAGAGGATGGCGAAGAAAAGGCACTTTTCGATGATAATCACGCACCTTTTGCAATGAGTCCGAAAGACTTAAAGCTGATTGAAGCAATTCCGCATATGATTGAGCTTGGTATTGATTCATTAAAAGTAGAAGGTCGTATGAAATCAATTCACTATGTGGCTACAGTTGTTTCAGTGTACCGCAAAGTGATTGACGCTTATTGTGCTGACCCTGAAAATTTCAAAATTAAACGTGAATGGCTAGAGGAACTAGACAAATGTGCTAACCGTGATACTGCTGAAGCATTCTTCCATGATGCCCCTGGCCACGAGGAGCAAATGTTTGGTGTACATGGCCGTAAAACGACTTATGAGTTTGCTGGTTTGATTTTAGAGCATGACCCAGAAACGAAAATTGTTACAATGCAACAACGTAACTATTTTAAACCTGGTGATGAGGTAGAGTTCTTTGGACCAGAAATCGAAAATTTCCGTTTTACAATGGGTGAAATTTGGGATGAGGATGGCAATAGTTTAGATGCTGCACGTCATCCACTACAAATTGTTAAATTTAAATGCGACACACCATTAATGCCACATAATATGATGCGAAAGGAGAATAATTAATGGCAGCAAAGCGTCCAGTCGTCATCGGAATCGCTGGTGGCTCATGCTCGGGAAAGACGAGTGTGACCCGTGCTATTTATGATGTTTTCCGCGATCATTCAGTAGTTGTAATTGAACAAGATTTTTATTATAAAGATCAAAGTCATTTAACGTTTGAGGAGCGTTTAGGTACAAACTATGACCATCCGTTAGCGTTTGATAATGATTTGTTAATTGAACACATAAAAAAATTATTAGTCCGTCAACCAATCGAAAAGCCAGTATATGACTATGTGCAGCATACAAGAGCTGAAGAAGTTATTCATGTAGAGCCTGTAGATGTTATTATACTAGAAGGTATTTTAGTGTTAGAAGATGCAGATTTACGTGATTTAATGGACATTAAATTATTTGTAGATACGGACTCGGATTTACGTATTATTCGTCGTATAATGCGTGATATAAAAGAACGTGGACGTACAACAGATTCTGTAATCGACCAATATTTATCGGCAGTGCGTCCAATGCATAATTTATTTATTGAACCGACGAAACGTTATGCTGATATTATTATTCCTGAAGGCGGGGATAATGAGGTTGCGATTGATTTAATGGTAACTAAGATTAAAACTATCCTTGAAACCGACAACGTATTGTAATAAGATAGAGTGGTATTGACAATATTTACATGCATATCTGTACATATTTCAGAAAGGCATGCATACTATTAGGTCAAAGAGTAATTTGAAACCGTTTAAAAATAATAAAATTCGATTAAGTGAATCCTACTAGGCACTTAATCGAGTTTTATGTTTTTATATTGACGAAAACAAGGAGTGAAGAACTTTGGCAAACGAAAAACAGTACCCAATGACAGCTGAAGGTAAAAGAAAATTAGAAGAAGAATTAGTGAAATTAGAAACGGAAACACGTAAGGAAATCGTAGAACGTATTAAAATCGCTCGTGATTTCGGGGATCTTTCTGAAAATGCTGAGTATGACTCTGCAAAAGAAGAACAAGCCTTTTTAGAAGGTCGAATTTCTACATTAAAATCAATGATTCGTAACGCAGTTATTATTTCTGAGGACGAAACAGACAACAGTGTAGTATCACTAGGGAAAAAGGTTACATTTGTAGAAGTTATTAATGGGAAACCATCAACAGATGAAGAATCGTATACTATTGTTGGTTCGGCTGAGGCAGATCCAATGGAGTTCCGTATTTCAAATGAATCACCAATTGCTAAAGGCTTGCTAGGCCGTGCTGAAGGTGAAGAGGTTGTTGTACAAACACCTGGTGGTGAAATGAAAGTTAAAATTATTTCAATAAAATAATTTTAGTACAAGCAGTTAGCTTATCTTTTTAAAAGAGAGCTAGCTGCTTTTTCTTCATCCGCAAATGTTTTTTGTAACAGCAACAGCAATTACGCCAAGGAGAAGTTGATTCTTGAATCTATATTCTGTGTAAGTTTTTACATCAATGGTAAAAATCTTGTTCATCACCAAAAGTAGTTGATGACTTTTGTTAAAACGTCTACTATGTAAATAAGTTGATTGGAGTGGAGACTGGGCGACTCCTTGGGGATTAGCAATAGAGGAACGAAGGCTAAAACCATCACACTCATCGGACGCCCCCAGGAAGCTTTGCTCTGTGCGAAAGCAAAGCGGCAGCTACAATTGTTTTATCTGCGCGAAAGCGAAGCGTCAGCGGCAAATGTTTTAACTGTGCGACAGCGGCAAAGCGCCCAGTCGGAACGGAAATCAACCATACGTTTTGGTGATGATCCAAAAATCTTTGGAAAATAAGTCGAGATGTCTATATTTTTCTCTATTAAAAAATATATGAGCACAATTATTTTGCAAGTACTGTTGAACTTGATAGAATATTGGCTAGAGAGGGGGAGACTTCATGAGTGAAAAACAAACTCGAAGCAGTCGTCATTTGCAGCCATCTCGTAATAAAAAGCTAGATAAACTATTGAATGTTTTAATTGGTATTGTCGTGATATTAATTATTATAACAGCTACATTTGTGTTTAAATGGCAGGATGATGCAGGAAAGGCTGAGAAAGACGAGCCAAAACAAGAGCAGAAGCACGATAAAGAAGATGTGAAGGAAGAGCCTTCTAAAGAGCAAAATAATGATGGATCAGCTCAAGAGGAAAAACCAGCAAAGGAAAAGCCTACAGAAGAATCTCAAACATCTGAAAAGGACGCTTCTACTGAAACTACTTCAGACAACCCAATTGTTGACAAGGTCATAACAAATAAAAACTGGGAACCTACACCTACAACACAAACAGGTCAGCATGTGTCTTCTTACGATGATAAATCCGTAGACTGGGCTGAAAAGGTAGCAACAGTTGCGGCCGTTACAGGCATCGAAAAGGACAATATGATTATCTGGCGTATGGGAAATAACGGTAGCGCTAATTCGGCTATTGCAACAGTTTCAACGAATGATAAGACAAAAATGTATCGTGTTAGCATGGAATGGGTCGACAACGAAGGCTGGACACCAGTAAAACTCGAGCAACTAAATACATTAAACGGCGCCTATTGACGAAAATAACTAGTTTGATTATTTTTAATAGAGTTGAATAAAGAAGGGAAGTAACAGAGAGATGAAAATTGCAGTAATCGGCGCAATGGAAGAGGAAGTAGAGCTTTTACGAGCATCATTAGAGCATGCAAAAAGCACAACAATCGCAGGCAGCGAGTATACAACAGGAACTTATAAAGGGAAAGAGGTAGTTTTATTAAAAAGTGGTATTGGTAAAGTAAATGCCGCAATGTCAACTACTATTCTATTACATGAATTTAAGCCTGACGTAGTCATTAATACGGGCTCTGCTGGAGGCTATGATGCAACTCTTGAAGTAGGCGCAGTCGTTATTTCCGATGAAGTTCGTCATCATGATGTAGATGTAACGATTTTCGGTTATGAAATGGGTCAGATGGCAGGTATGCCAGCAGCTTATAAATCGGATGCAAAACTTATGAAAGTGGCTGAAGAGGCAGTAGAGGCTGTTGGAGAGCACCAATATGGTATTGGTTTAATCTGCTCAGGTGATGCTTTTATGAATGATCCTGTTCGTGTAGAAGCTGTTCGTCGTCATTTCCCACAAATGAAGGCAGTGGAAATGGAAGCAGCTGCTGTTGCACAAGTATGCTATCAATTTGGTACTCCGTTTGTTGTTATTCGTGCTTTATCAGATATCGCTGGAAAAGAATCGAATATTAGTTTCGATGAGTTTTTACCAGTAGCGGCAAAGCATTCAACACAAATCGTATTAAAAGCTATCGAATCGTTATAAAGTCTAATAATCAGTGAAATAAACTACACAAAATAGTCAAAATGAGAGGCTTTTAGTGTGAGAAAAATCACAGTTTAAAAGTCTCGCTAATGCTAAACTGTTGTTAAATAAATCTCTTCATATTTAGATGGGAGGCATTGATGATGCTATTTTTAACAGTGGGTGTAGTCATTATAACAATGTTACTCGGTACACTTATTTCAGTAGAACTATCAGAGACTGCAGAATTTCATTAAGAGAAAAAGCTTTCTTGCGACATTTAATCGCAAGAGAGCTTTTTTTTGCTTCATTAGTTTGCTAACTTCTAAGAGTTGGCTCATTACTAAAAGTTAGGGAGCATGTTTTGCGACACAGATGAGACCTTGGAGCGAACAGAGAGGTACGAAGGCTAAAAACATCATGTCTTATGATAACACTTTCGTGACCAACATCCTTTTAGCCAAGTGGCTCATCGAACGCCCCAAGGAAGGCGCACAGTAGGAACGCAAATCAACCCCATGTTATGACGAGCAAAGTGTTACTTTTGTAACAAAAAATACAAGATTAATTGCAGAATAATGTAATGGAATTATTGAAATTATATAATTATCAATTTACAATATATTACTCAATAATCTTTTGATCTCGTTTATATAATTGATAGAGCTTAATAAGTGCTCGCTTTTCAATGCGGGATACATAACTACGAGAAATATTTAAACGTGCAGCGATTTCCTTTTGTGTAAGTGCATCTTGCTGGTTTAGTCCATAGCGGAGTGTAACGATTTCGAGTTCGCGATCGTCAAGCATATGCAAGTAATGATATAGTTGTGCAACATGCTCTTTATGTTCAAGTTTTTCTGTTGCACTTTCTTCATCGCATTGTAAAAGATCTCGGATTTGTAGGGCATTACCATCTTTATCTGTACCGATTGGCTCAAATAAGCTAACATCTTTTTGCACTTTTTTCTGTGTACGCAGATGCATTAAAATTTCATTTTCTATACAACGGGCAGCATAAGTGGCAAGACGGGTTTTTTTGTCAGGAGTATAACTTTCTACGGCTTTCATAAGACCAATAGTACCGATGGAAATATAATCATCAAGTTGTTCGTGCTTCGGGTGGAATTTTTTTACAACGTGTGCAACGAGTCTCATATTGCGTTCAATTAGATCAAGACGCGCTTGCTCATCACCGCCTAAAAATCGTTCAATACAAGCAGCTTCCTCTTCTTTTGAAAAGGGTTTATGGAATGTTTGCCCCTTTAAATAGCCAAGTAACGCTGGGATCTCAAGCCATAACTGCAACATAGATGTAAAAATTCCGCTCATTGAATGATTTCATCCTTTCCCCATTTTTCGACAGTATATGTTATGAAACTGTGTTAAATGAAAAAAAGTGCAACAGCAAATGCGCTGTTACACTTTTTTTAACGTGATTGTACTAATCATTAGTAATGCTAATATTGGGAATAGGAAAAGATAAAATGCCGGGTGGAACGTATTAGATGCAAAATACGTTAAAGTTAATATCGTACCTGCCGCTGTAATTGGTAACCCTGTAAAATATCCGTTTGCTTCAGTAATATTGAAGCGAGCCAGTCTCATCGCACCGCAGACAATGTATAATACTGTCATCGTCATGCCGACGAAACCAAAGTCGACTAAGACAACTTTATACATTAATAATGCAGGCGCCACACCAAATGATATAATATCACTCATAGAATCTAATTGTTTACCTAGATCAGACACTTGTCCGAGTGCTCTAGCTACCTTTCCATCATATCGATCAAGAAGGGCTGCAATAAAGATAAACAAGACACTGTAGCTATAGTATTCGTGTAGTGTAGCCATTATGGCCGCGCCGCCGAAGGACATATTACTGATTGTGATAAAGTTTGCTGCTTGCGATTTCATTTTCTTAACCGTGGTATCCACCAACTTGTGATAAAAAAACAAGGGGGATCACTCCTTTGCACTTAAGATATTGTACCATTATACTTCGAAAGCGAAAAAATTGACAGTCTAAATTAATCGATAGGGGTTTTGTTTTATGAAAGAAAAACTATATCAACGCTTGATTGAATTAACAAATGGCAAGCAGTCCTCCCATCTTTTGCAATCTATTGCAAAAGCAAAGTGGAGTAAACGTATTATTCCTAGTTACATGAAGGTATACGACATTAATCTTGAAGAAGTTTCAAAAAAACAACAACAATTTTCATGTTTACATGACTTTTTTACAAGAGAGCTTTTAGAAGATGCACGTCCAATTGAACAAAATCCCACTACTTATGTAAGTCCAGTGGATGCCAAAGTTGAATCATTTGGACGTATCGAATGGGATATGACATTTCATGTAAAAGGTAAGCCTTATGCTTTACATGATTTACTTGGCAATGCAGAACGTGCTTCACAATATGCAGATGGACATTTTATCGTATTTTACTTGAGTCCTGCAGATTATCACCGTATTCATAGCCCGATTGATGGGGAAGTGCTAAGACAATATACACTTGGTCAAAAATCTTATCCTGTTAACCAGCTCGGTCTTACATACGGTAAAAAACCTATTTCACACAATTATCGTTCAGTAACGGAGCTGAAAGTGGCGAATGATCAGCAGATAGCGTTTATTAAAGTTGGTGCTACCTTTGTAAACTCTATCATGCTCACTAATACAACAACTCAGTGGCATAAGGGTGAAGAAGTCGGATATTTTTCATTCGGCTCAACAGTAGTTATGCTATTTGAAAAGGATGCAATAGAATTTAAGGAAAATGTTGTACAAGGAAGCCCAATTCGAATGGGTGAAGCCTTCGCAAATATGCTATAATGGTCGAATAATACTTTTAGATTAGGGGTCGCTATTTTGTATAATTTTTTATTACCAGATGAATTTGTTACGAGTATTTATGAAATTACACCGGAAAAGCTTCAAGACTTAGGCATCAAAGGTATTATTACGGATTTAGATAATACGCTAGTGGAATGGGACCGTGCAGATGCAACGGAAGAGCTTATTATTTGGCTGCGCATTATGAAGGAATCAGGCATTCGTGTTATTATTGCGTCGAATAATAAAGAAGCACGTGTTAAGCAATTTGCTGAGCCTTTAGGTATTCCTTATATTCATAAGGCGAGAAAGCCACTTCGTAATGCCTTTTATAGTGCAATTGTTCAATTAGGGCTACGACCACAGGAAGTAGTAATGGTAGGAGACCAACTACTAACAGATGTAATGGGCGCAAATCGCTTAGGTTTGCATACGGTACTAGTAAAACCAGTTGCACAATCAGATGGGCTCGTAACGAAATTCAACCGATTTATTGAACGTCGTGTGTTCAATAATTTAAAACGAAAAGGAATTAGTACTTGGGAGGAAAAAGAATGAACGAAATGCCAAATTGTATTGGCTGTGGTACAACAATTCAAACAGAAGATAAAACAGCAGTTGGGTATGCACCCCCATCATCATTAGAAAAAGACGTGGTCATTTGCCAACGTTGCTTCCGTTTGAAAAATTATAATGAAATTCAACCAGTTTCATTAACAGATGACGACTTTTTGCGCATATTAAATGGTCTTGGAACACAGCAAGGCTTAATCGTAAAAATTGTTGATATATTTGATTTCAATGGGAGCTGGCTACCAGGACTTCACCGCTTCGTAGGTAATAATCCTGTGTTATTAATCGCGAATAAAGCCGATTTATTACCGAAATCTGTGAAACCGAAAAAAGTGATTAATTGGCTAAAACGTGAAGCAAAGGCTCTTGGTCTACAACCTGTCGATGTACTTTTAGTGAGTGCCCATAAAGGTAACGGGATGGCCGAAGCAATGGAAGCCATTGATGAGTACCGTAATGGACAAAATGTGTACGTTGTAGGTTGTACAAATGTTGGGAAATCCACGTTCATTAATCGCATTATCAAGCAGGCTACTGGTGAAGGTGAGATTATTACAACTTCTCATTTCCCAGGTACCACTTTAGATATGATTGAAATTCCATTAGATGATGGTAGTGCATTATATGATACACCAGGAATTATTAATCACCATCAGATGGCACATCACATTGACTCAAGCGAATTAAAATATATTATGCCTAAAAAAGAAATAAAGCCAAAAGTGTATCAACAAAATGCTGGACAAACATTATTTATCGGCGCCCTTGCTCGTTTTGACTTTATTCAAGGAGATCGTTCGGCATTTACGGTTCACGTGGCAAATGACTTACCAATACATCGAACAAAGCTTGAGAAGGCAGACGCATTGTATGCAGAGCATAAGGGTGAATTGCTGGCACCTCCAACTGCTGAATTTATAGAACAGCTACCGCCATTAGTGCGTCATGAGTTCTCTATCAAAGAAGCGAAAACAGATGTTGTATTCTCTGGCCTTGGATGGATTACTGTACAGCATGCCAATGTAGTTGTAGCAGCTTATGCCCCAAAGGGTGTACAAGTTTCAATTCGCCCATCACTTATTTAGGATGTACAAGTAGAGAAGAGGGATTATGAAATGAAGAAATGGTTTGCGGTTATAGGTGATCCGATTGAGCATTCAAAATCCCCAGCGATGCATAATGCTTGGTTCGAGGAACTGTCGATAGATGCGACGTATATTCCGGTGCATGTATCTACTGAAAATTTGGAGTCAGCAGTTGCTGGCCTGAAAACATTAGGTGCAAGTGGCTGGAATATTACAATCCCACATAAAACAGCGATCATTCCTTATATAGATGAGCTAGATGAGTTTGCCGAAAAAATGGGAGCTGTCAATACGGTTGTCCGAACAAAAGATGGAAAATTAAAGGGATATAATACAGACGGTGTTGGTTTTGTGCGCTCGCTAGAAGAAGCGGTTGGTAAATCACATAAAGACAAGCCGGTTCTTCTAATTGGTGCGGGTGGAGCTGCTCGTGGTATTGCTTTTGCTATGCAGCAGCAAGGTTATACGAATTTAACTATTGCAAACCGCACAGTGGCAAATGCTCAAGCAATTGTCGATGAAATGGGTATAGGTCATGCTATTTCTTTAGCAGAGGCTGAGGAATCATTAGCTGATTTCGGCATTTTAGTGCAAATGACATCGGCTGGACTTGCTACGGGCAATTTTTCAATGCCATTTTCATTAGAACGACTTGCAAAAGGCGCAATTGTGGCCGATATTGTGTATAATCCATTAATGACGCCTTTTTTAAAAGCGGCTGAGGAAAAAGGAGCAACCGTCGTTACGGGACTTGGAATGTTCATTCACCAAGGGGCTATTGCCTTTGAGCATTGGCTTGGTGAATACCCAAATACAAATTCAATGATTGCGCAATTAAAGGCGCAATTAGGAGGAAATTAATTTTTATGTTAACAGGTAAACAAAAACGTTTTTTACGTGCAGAAGCACATCATTTAACACCGATTTTCCAAGTAGGAAAAGGCGGCGTTAATGACGAAATGACAAAGCAAATCCGTGAAGCATTAGAAGTACGAGAGTTGATTAAGGTACGTATTTTAGATAACTGTGAAGAGGACAAGCATGAAGTTGCAGAAGCACTTGCTAAAGGCACTCATGCAGAGCTTGTGCAATTAATTGGACTGACAGTTGTTTTATATAAAGAGTCACGCAATCATAAAAAGATTGCATTACCAAAAGCAACGAAATAAGGTGAGACGATGAAAAAGGTCGGTTTACTGGGAGGTACATTTAATCCACCACATAATGGACATTTAATGATGGCTAATGAAGTATTGCATGCATTAGATCTAGATGAAGTTCGCTTTATGCCTAATGCGTTGCCACCACATAAGTTCGCACGTCATGATGCTAGCGATGAGGAACGCCTTGAAATGGTAAAGCTTGCAATAAGTCCATATCCGTATTTTTCTGTGGAGTCGTATGAGGTGGAGAAGGGTGGCGTATCCTATTCATATAAGACACTTTCTGCGATGTGTATAAGAGAACCTAATGTGAAATTTTACTTTATCATTGGAGGAGACATGATTGATTCGCTTCATTCATGGTACTGTATTGATGAATTAGTGAAGCTTGTGCAATTTGTAGGAGTAAAGCGTCCAGGAACAGAGGCCACTACAGAGTATCCTTTAGTAATGGTGGAAGCTCCCCAAATCGATTTATCGTCCACACTGATTCGTGAACGCCTTGCCACTGGAGGAACGGTTACTTTTTTACTGCCTGAAGCGGTAGAGACGTTCATACGAGAGGAAGGTCTATATGGAACGCGAACAGTACTTGGCGGCGATTAAGCCACGTATGCCTGAGAAGCGCTTTATTCATACCATTGGTGTAATGGAAACAGCCATTGAGCTAGCAACATTATATGGTGAGGATGAAAAAAAGGCTGAGATAGCTGCCATCCTTCACGATATCGCGAAATATGCAGATATCGAATGGATGGAGAAAATCGTCCGTGATGAAAAATTAGATGCTCGCCTTATTGGCTGGGGTAGTGAATTACTGCATGGCCCAGTAGGTGCATATATTGTAGAAAACGAATTTGGCATTTCCGATGAGGACATGTTAAATGCTATTCGTTTTCATACAACAGGACGCGTGGGTATGAGCCGTCTAGAAAAAATTATTTTTGTTGCAGATATGATTGAACCTAATCGTAAATTTGATGGTGTTGATCGTCTACGAAAAAAAGCAAAGAAAAATTTGGATAAAGCGATGAGTGCTTGTGTGCGCCATACATTGGCATTTTTAATTGACACAAAACAACCGGTTTATCCATTATCAATAGAATGTTACAACGATATGATAAAAAGAGAGGAAAGTGAAGGATGACTTCAACTTTATTACAAGCAGCTTACAAGGCAATTGACGACAAACATGGTGAGGATATTGTCGTTTTAAATATGCAAGGAATTTCACTTTTAGCAGATTACTTTATTATTGCTCATGGTAATTCTGATCGCCAAGTGCAAGCAATCGCACGTGAATTACAAGAGATAGCAGAAAAAGAGGGCTATGAAATTCGCCGTATAGAAGGCTTTGATGGAGCACGCTGGGTTCTTGTAGATCTTGGAGATGTAGTAGCGCATGTATTCCATAAGGATGAACGCGCTTATTATAACTTAGAGCGTCTATGGGGCGATGCACCGCAACTAGACATGCCAGAGGCTTAAGTGTGAGTAGTTACGAACGATTTGCACACGTGTATGATGAGCTGCAAACCGATATCCCTTATAATCTTTATGTGGATTGGGTTTCGCAGCATGCACCGAGCAGTCAATTCCCAAATCTTTTAGATATCGGCTGTGGTACAGGTGTGCTTGGCCTGCTGTTTGCGCAGGCAGGTTACAAGGTGAGTGGAATTGACTTATCTGAAAATATGCTCTCAATTGCCGCAGAGCGCTTTGCTGATGCAGGTTTACATGTGCCCCTCTATTGTCTGTCGATGGATGAACTAGAGGGCTTTGAGGCGCTTGACGTTGTAACGATTGCTATTGATTCGCTGAATTATGTAGTGGAAGAAAAAGCGGTTTATTCAACATTAGAACGTATTTATGGTGCTTTACGAGATGGAGGCCAACTGTTTTTTGACGTACATTCATTATTTAAAATGAATGATATATTTTTAGACGGACCGTTTACGTATGACGATGGTGATATTAGCTATGTATGGCATACGGAACCTGGCGATTTTGAACATTCCGTTGTCCATCAAATGACGTTTTATGTACGTGATGCTGAGAGTGATCTGTATGAACGCTTTGACGAGGAGCATAACCAACGCACATTCTCGATTGAGCAATATATGGCATGGCTTCAGGAAATTGGCTTTCAACATGTAGAAGTAACAGCAGATTTTACAGATGAAGGCCCTGAATATGAAAGTGAACGCATTTTTATCCGTGCGGTAAAATAGTAAAACAGCTCGCTGGTAAAACGAACCAGTGAGCTGTTTTTACTTTCCGGTGTTTATTTTGTTTCGCAAATAACCCTTATTTTCAAAAAAAGTTTTTGTTATCTTACAACCCATTTAAAAGGAGCTGAAATTATGTGGCATTTAACATTGCAAGAGAAAAGAGCATATGAAAATGCGATGAGACTATTTATTTACGAATCTGATGAAGAGTGGACAGATTACCTTGCCTATGCAAAAGAAAATGATATTGATCCATATAAGGAAAAGAAGCAGGAATTAGATGAAGTACGCGATAGTTTAATGAACTATTTACCACTGCGATTTCAACCATATGTTTTAGATGGTACGTTGAATACACCGGATGTTCCTCAGCGTGTACGAGAAGATTTTTTAAGATGGAGAAATGAACAGGAACAGCTATTTGAAAATATTCTCGATGCGGCATATGAGGAAAAGCAGAAAACGTTAGCTTATATGAAACCGAAGGAGAGAGAAGTCTTTGAGCAAAGTCTTCATGATGCAACAATAGTTAGTATTCGCCGTAATGCTACTCAAGTAGAATTAACATTTGATATGGCAGGGGGCTTTACTGCAAAATCAATCATTTCTCTAACGTTTAACAATATTTTAAGTGAAGTAGGTCAAGTAGAACTAGAGCAGTTTTATATTTATGATGAGCTCAGAAGAACAGCGAATGGAATGGCACTTCGTGTTATTTTTGATTGCCCAGAGGTAGAATGGACGATTGAAGCAGAGGAGTTAGAAGCTGAATTTTATTATCGTCCAAAAACATATAGTGATTTTGCTGATAGCGGTAATTTTTCTACGTACGTTCAAACATTGCAGCTAGAGCATGGCTTAACCTTTATTACGCCGCAATTTAAAAAACGAGTAGTCGAGATTCAGCAACAAGCACCGTTTTTAATTTTAGAAAATAGTCAACTATATGAAAATGAACATGGAGTTTTTGTAGATACAATACGTGTAGCAGACAAATTAGATGATTGTATTCATTTTTTACATACAGATACATACGAAGACCCGTATGCACATTTTAGTGAGCCAGTACCAATACAGGACTTGGAGGAAGCGGCCCTCGGTAAAGATTTAGAGTTAAAGGTTCGCGCATGGAATACGATGTATGCCAATCCAGTACAGCTCGCGGAGAAGATTAATCATATTTTAATGAAGATGAATCCCGCTCAAGAGGATGAGATGATGCAAAATGTGTTTATTCGCCATTTTAACAATGAGGGAATTTTATCGACTGAGCTTCAAGCGAAATTTAAGGATATCTTAGCAGAATAACGCTTGTAGAAAGTAATGCTGAAAAGACGCTGGGACAAAACTGGTCGAAACCTTAAAAAGTGCGAGAAATCAATTTAGAAACGTTGATTTCTCGCGCTTTTTTGATGTGAAAATTTTCATACGCAAATTATTAATGTGGTCAGATAGTGTTGCATGGGTAGATGTCGATATTTTTCGAAAGTTAGTAGATAAATTAAAAAAGTTGGTAGATAAATCGATAAAGTTGGTCGATAAACAATCAAAAGTTCTCGATAGCATAGTTTTACATCATTATGTCAGCGCATCATAAGCAAAGGGCAGGATGCCTTCGTTTTTGTTTTAATAAACAATTTATCTTTTCAACACATGAATGATAATGTAAGATGAAATTGACTCCATATGATTACCTTTTGCAAAGGAAAGGATGTTATTTGATGATCCAATCTTTTTGGCAAAAGTACAAAAAAAGTATGTTGCTCCCCGGCATACTTGCAATCAGTGGACTTTGTTACTTCTTTTTTTCGAGTTCTGACTCTTCACCTCCCCAAGAAGAGCTCATCGAAACAATCCAACCTATTGAACAACCTGATATGAAAGAATCTGTTGATGAAGCGGTCATACAGCAGGTATTTGTTGATATAAAGGGTGCTATTATGTATCCGGGTGTCTATATGCTACAGACTGACCAGCGAATTGTAGATGCAGTACAGCTTGCAGGTGGCTATACGCAGGATGCTGATACGCAACTCATTAATCATGCGCAAAAAGTTGAGGATGAGATGGTTATTTACATTCCTATAAAGGGTGAAAAGCTAGATGAAATTACGTCATCTATCTTGACGATGCCTACTAGCGGAACATCACAAGATGACAAGGGTATGAAAGATCAAAAAGTCAATTTAAATAAAGCGGATGAGGCGACACTTATGACATTATCAGGTATTGGTCCATCAAAGGCTCAGAGCATTATTTCGTATCGTGAGGAGAATGGTGGCTTTAAAACAATTGATGACTTAAAAAAAGTGAGTGGTATTGGTGAAAAAACGTTTGAGAAGCTGAGGGATTTCATTACAGTTAAGTAATGGCAGGAATATTGAGATATTGACGTTTCTTTTCAAAAAGGGCTACACTATAAAGCATAGTGACTGTTGCAGTAAAGGCACAGTTTGTTAATGGCTCATCACCAAAAGTTGTGGATGAAATTTGATAAGACATATGCCTTGTAAATAAGTTGATTGGAGTGGAGACTGGGCGACTCCTTGGGGATCAGCGATAGAGGAACGAAGGCTAAAATCATCACATCCTGTGATAACGCCTTCGTGACCAACATCGTGTTGGCCCGAGACCCTGCAGCGAAGCGGATGTTTTCTGTGCGAAAGCATAGTGCTAACGTAGCGGCAGCAACGAAGCGGCTCATCGGACGCCCCCAGGAAGCTTTGCTCTGTGCGAAAGCGAAGCGTCAGCAACAAATGTTTTAACTGTGCGAAAGCGAAGCGTCAGCAACAAATGTTTTAACTGTGCGAAAGCGAAGCGTCAGCAACAAATGTTTTAACTGTGCGAAAGCGAAGCGTCAGCAACAAAGCGCCCAGTCGGAACGGAAATCAATCACACGTTATGGTGATGAGCCTTGTTAATTCAATGTAAGTAAATTTTTGGAGGTAGTCATATGGAGCGAATTACTTGGGATCAATTTTTCATGGCGCAAAGCCATTTACTCGCATTACGTAGTACATGTACAAGACTTGCGGTAGGAGCAACTGTCGTTAGGGATAAGCGAATTATTGCAGGTGGCTATAATGGCTCAATTACAGGTGATGAACATTGTATTGAACAAGGCTGCTATGTTGTTGATAACCATTGTGTACGTACAGTGCATGCCGAGATGAATGCACTGCTACAATGTGCTAAATATGGTACGCCTACAAAAGGTGCAGACTTATATGTTACACATTTCCCGTGTTTGCCATGTACGAAATCTATTATTCAAGCAGGTATTGAACGAGTGTATTACGCTACCGATTATAAAAATAACCCTTATGCACAAGAATTATTTGAAAAAGCAGGTGTAGAGGTTGTACACGTTCCGTTTGATGAACGTAAAATTGACTTTTTAAGCGACGAAAAATTAGCCTTGTCCATAGACATGCTAAACGAGCTTCGTGAGAGTGGTATGCCTGCAGAAAAATTGCTCCCATATGAACAGAAGGTGAGTGCATTATTTGGCAAAAAGCTTTAAAGCATAAATGGATATACGTAGCACTAGCTGTACTTGTTGCTTCAATAGCGGCACACAAGTCAGCTTGGCTACTAGCTATTCTTCTGCTTTTCGCGTTATGGCTGAAATTAAAAGGTGAAACACGTTTAATTTCAGCGTTTGTTATCGTCAGTGGATTTCTTTCCTATTTCTTCATCGTTACATTTCAATTGACGGAATCTCCCCCTCTACCGTCAACATTCCAAATAACTTGGTCGAGTGAATATAAAATAAATGGTCAAAAGCTTAGAGGCTTTGTCAAAACTGAAACAGGTGAGAAGTTGTATGTCGTCTATACATTTTCATCAGAAGAAGAGAAAAGCTTTTATGAAACTACATCAATGACAGGTAGGACCTATCTAGTTCAAGGAGAACTTATAGCACCTCTTCCACCTGCACATGCGTATGCATTTTCTATGGAAAAATATTTGATAAGTAAAGGTGCCAGGGGAATATTTGAAGTTTCAAGCTGGACCTTTATAGAAGAGAAAAAATCCATTCGTTCGTTTCTTGCTAAACAGAGACATTCTATGAAAAAACATATTGAAACAACATTCCCGGAGTCACTAGTTGCAGAGGCACAAGCACTTCTAATAGGATTACAGGATCAAGTCGATCATGAGCTTCAAAGAGCCTATCAAAAGCTTGGCATCACACATCTATTTGCTATCTCTGGTTTGCATGTGGCACTTGTCTCATGGTTGTTTTTTGAAGGCCTTCTACGTATAGGCGTACGGAAGGAAATGGCGAACTTAGTTTTACTCATCATTTTACCTATCTATGGGGTGATTGCGGGTGGTGCTCCTTCTGTATGGCGTGCAGTATCTGTCGTAGAATTAATCATGCTGATGCGTTACGCTAGGTGGCAAATATCGATTGATGATGCCCTAGCAATTAGCTTTCTTTGCTTTGTCCTACTTGAACCAGGTGTCATTTATCAGATTGGCTTTCAATTGTCATATTTAGCTACGGTTAGTCTTGTTTATTCAGGTGTTATTTTAAGATTATCCACGAACTGGTTAATCCGTTCATTTTTCATTACATTTGTGTGCCAGCTTCTTGTTTATCCATTATTACTCCATCATTTTTATGAAATTTCTATTTCTTCATTTTTAGCAAATATTATTTTCGTACCACTGTTTTCCTTTGTTATTTTGCCTTTAAATATTGCAATGTTTGTCATAACGATTATATCGATGCCAGTAGCAAAAGCTTTGTTTGTTGGGTACGAGCCGCTTCGAGTTTGGCTTACAAAGTTTATATTATATCTTCAGGAATTGCCGTTTCAGCTGTGGTTGCCAGGGAAGCCTGCTATATGGCTTATTTGCGTGGCTACGATAAGTGTAATAGCGGGTTTCTATTTTATCGAAATAAAACATTATGGTAGATTTGCAGTGGTCGTGTTCATTCCTGCATTATGTATTCATTTTTCGCCGATGTTGTTTAACGAAACTAAGCTTACATTTTTAAATGTTGGTCAGGGTGATTGTACAGTGATTGAATTACCGTTTAGAAGGGCTGTGTATGTTATTGATTCAGGCGGCCTACTTCGCTTTGAGGAGGAAGTATGGAAGGCTTCAGAAAGCCCATATGAGGTCGGGAGACAAGTTGTTGTACCGTTTTTAAAAGGAAAAGGGATACGAGACATTGATATTTTTATCGTCACTCATGCTCATGCGGATCATATGGAGGGAGCTGAAGAGGTTTTGCAAGAGATTAATATGCATGAAATTCACCTCACTCCTGGTTCAATGGATCAGCCTATTATGCGAGATTTACTGATGGAAGCCAAAAAGCAAAAGGTTCCAGTGAAAGAAAAGATGGATGGGACAACTTGGCGCATAGGAAATACTAGCTTTCGTTATTTATGGCCCCGTGACACTCATTATGAGGGAAATGATGATTCAATCGTTTTATATATGCAACAGGGGTCATTTCGAGCCTTGTTAACGGGTGACTTAGAGGAGCATGGTGAACAGGAGCTTATTAAACTTTACAACAAGCAATTAGCAGATATATCATTGTTGAAGGCTGGACACCATGGCAGTAAAACATCAAGTATAGAGCCTTTTGTAGAGCTCTTACGGCCTGAATTAACCATTTTTAGCGCTGGGCTCAATAATCGCTATCGTCATCCACATGATGAGGTTGTAGAGCGTTTTACAAGTCGAAATTTATCTATTTTAACAACTGGAATAGATGGGACGATTGAAGTAAGAATTCGTGGAAATAGTTGGTCTGTGCAAAAGGAAAAAGACCTTGTCCAATGAGCAAGGTCTTTTCCTCGTACATTACATTTAATTATCTAGATGCTACTTCTACTACTATTGCGATGATAAACATAACTGCAAACATTCCGAATGATACACCGAAGCCAACTCCAGAATCGATTGCATCATTGCGGCGGCATTGTATGTTTTTTCCTTCAAATGGATTCATTGTTATCCCTCCAATTCTGTTATTTATTATAAGACATCAATTTCATAAAAGCTATATCGAAAAGGAGAATTTGCCATATGGCAAAGAATCGACACAATTCGGTCAAAGTCACAAAGGAATTCAAATCATGTATACTAGTAGTATTGCTAGATGGAGGGAAAATTATGATTTCAACGGTATGGAATAATATCAAAAAAGGAGAGCTCTCACCAGTGTATTTACTCGTGGGTGAGGAAGGCTATTTTATAGATGAAACAGTTAAACGGTTAAAAGAAGCGATAGGACCCGAAGAAGAGATAGAGATGTCAACATTTGATTTGGAAGAAATGCCAGTGGATGCCGTTATGGATGAAGCAGATACAATTCCTTTTTTCTCTGAGCGAAAGCTTATCATTGCTAAAAACGCATCCTTTTTAAAGGCAACCGAAAAAGGAAAAGAAAAAATTGACCATGATATTAAACGCTTAGAAACATGGCTTGCTAACCCTTCTGATTTTTCAGTAACAGTTTTTATCGCTCCTTATGAGAAATTGGATGAACGTAAAAAAGTGACAAAGATGATGAAGGAGCATGCGTTATTAGTCCAAGCTGAAACACCAAAGGAGCAGGACTTAGCTGTATGGATACAGAGTAGAGTTAAAGCAGAGGGCAATAACATTACACAAAATGCGATTGAGCAGCTTGTCGCAATGGTGGGACCGAATATGCTACAGTTGCAAATGGAAGTTGAGAAGCTAACGCTTTATGTAGGAGATGGTGGTGAAATAACTGCTACGCTAGTCGAGGATTTAGTGGCGAAAACGTTAGAGCAAGATGCCTTTAAAATGTTAAATGCTTATTTTGCGAATGATTCAGTAGGGGCACTGTCTATTTATCACGATTTACTACGTCAAAAGCAAGAACCTATCATGCTTGTTGGTTTGCTTGCATCAAATGTACGTAGTATGTCAAATGTGTTTTATTTATTAAAAAAGGGCTATCATCAACAGCAAATCGCAAAAAATTTAAAAATTCATCCTTATCGTGTCAAGTTGATGGTTGAGCAGCGTAATCGTCCATCTGAGGAAAGCTTATTGAAGGCGTTATATCAGTTAGCAGAGGTTGATTTACAACTGAAATCAACAGGAGGCAATCGTGAACGTTATTTAGAACTCTTTTTACTGCGTCAACTTTAAGGATTGTTTAGAAAAAAACATCTATTGATGAGCTGTCCGAGACAATAGGGGCAGCTCTTTAAAATGAAGTTACGACATGTTGTAATTGATTTTCTTGTAAATTAAAAAGATCAGCTACTCTTAATAGAGTAAACTGATCTTTATAACAATTACGCTTTTTTAGCAAGGCGAGACTTTTTACGAGCCGCCGCGTTTTTGTGGATAAGTCCTTTTGAAGCTGCTTTATCTAAAGATTTGTAAGCTGCTTGTAAAAGTTCTTGTGTGTTTTCAGCTTTAGCAGCAACAGCGTTTTCAGCTTTTTTCACTGTAGTACGCATTGCAGATTTAGCTTGAGTGTTAGCAGCGTTAGCTTTTTCGTTAACTTTTACGCGTTTAATCGCAGATTTAATGTTTGGCATATGTTTCACCTCCTAAAATAGGTACGAGATGATATCTTCTCATTGATTTCTTGTGTCAATACAACAAAAATCATTTTAACAAACGCTTGGACAAATTGCAATAGATAAATGCAAAGAATATTTACTTGACAGTTTGAACAAACTACAGTTGAGGTGAACTGTATGCAAAATTTTAATTGGCAACGTACGGATTTGATTGATGAGTCTGAAGAGGTTGTTTTACATCAAACAAAAGAGCAAAAAGATACGCTTAAAGAGTCGAGTGGTGTTCAAATTGAAGATCGCACTACTGGTCGGGTAAAAATCACTGATGTGCTCGTTGATGCAGAAGGTGAGAAGCAAATTGGAAAGAAGAAAGGGCAGTACATTACTCTTTCTGTACCTACTTTGACGCTAGAAGATCAGGATGGATTTGAGCAGCTTGAGAAAGAATTACTTGTAAATTTTAAAAAGATGCATGAATCCATGTCATGGAAAGAAGATGACAAAATTTTAATTATTGGTTTAGGGAATCGTACAATTACACCAGATGCTATAGGACCGTATCTTATTGATCATTTGCATAGTTTAGATGTAATAGATGAAAAATTCGTTATGTATGCGCCTGGTGTAACGGGGCAAACAGGATACGAGACTGGTGAATTTGTAGCTGCTCTGGCAGAGCGTCTTAAGCCTAAATTAATTATTGTCGTAGACGCACTCGCAACTAGAGCTAGTGATCGCTTATGTAAAACAATTCAATTAACGGATACAGGGATACACCCTGGTTCAGGTGTAGGAAATCAGCGTAAGGAAATTTCATATGAGATGCTTGGCATACCTGTTACCGCAGTTGGTATCCCAACAGTAGTTGATGCACCTGTTCTAATTGCGGATGCTGTAGAGGTAATGCTACGTTCTATAGCTGCACGAGTGGCAGAGCGGAGTAAACCTTCATCAAAATTGTCATTGTCGTCATGGCAACCAGATATAAATAAAGAACTAGATATGTCTTTAGTAGAGCCGATTTTTGGTGAATGGGCTACGTGGTCTAAAGAAGAGCGTCAGCAATTGTTTGCAGAGACTTTCGCAGCCTCGCATACACAGCTGATGGTCACGCCAAAGGAAGCCGATTATTGGGTAGATAAGTATGCAAAAATGGTGTCCACTATGCTTATGAAATGGGCAAATAATCTATAATTTTTTTCGTTCTAAAAGGCACACCCCCTCCATACGATATGTGGAGGAGGGTGTGACTTTGCTAAAAAAACTACAGTGGTCATTTGGTTTATTATTGTTCTTCTTCGTATTACCTGTCATTGCTGGGCAACTTCCGTTCAACAAGCAAGCATCGACTCCGATTAAAGAACCAGAGGATAAACAAGTCGTGTATGCCGCTACTAATTTAGCTGAACAAAGTGCACTGGAGCAGACAAAAGAGGAAACTAAAGAGGAAACAAAAGATCAGACGCAAGATCAGCCACAAGATCAAACACAAAATCCAAATCAAACACAAAATCCATTTAAAGTATTGTTATTATTTACGCATTCACAGGAATCATATCAACCAATGGTAAAAGCTGCTAGCGGGAAAGCCGCCGTTTATGATGAAAAGACAAATATTTATAATTTAAAAGATACTATTTCTAAGCATTTTAGCATGAATGGTATACAAACGGACGTTTTAGATGTTGATGTTATGAAGGAACTAAAACTAAAAGGGAAAACTTTTCCATATGCTTACAGTTTTGTGCGTCCTTATTTAGCAAAACGTTTACAAGAGCAATCCTATGATTTAGTTATTGATTTGCATCGGGATTCTGCCAAGAAAGATGCGACAACTTTAACACATAATAACGAATCATATGCACGGATTGCAATTGTCATCGGTGCAGAGCATAAGAATTATAGATGGAATACTGCTTATGCAGAAAGTCTATCTGCTGCGATGAATGAAATTGTGCCAAAGATTTCTAGAGGTGTTATATCAAAAAGTGGTGACAATGTAGATGGACGTTATAATCAAGATTTAACAAAGGAAATGATATTAATCGAACTAGGTGGAATTGACAATACAGAAGAAGAATTGAATCGTACAATTGCTGTAATAGGAAAAGCTATATCAAAATCCTTCATTACAGGAAAACAAGAATAAGTTAAATTTGGAATTGGCGAAAAGCTGGATTTTTTTATAGCCTTCTTTTTGCCAATTTTCTTTTGAGACGTTGCACTTGGACAAAGTATGGAAATTGTATGATTGTTAGCAAAAATACCAGGAATTTTTTTTAGAAAAAATAGTTGTTAAGCCTTTTAATTATTCATTTCTTGCCTTATAATTTTCGAGTCAGCACATAAAGATTTGACGATGAGTTGTAAAGGTTTTGTAGCGGCATATGCAATAGGCGAAATACGCTTTTAAAGCATCTACCATTTTGGAGATGCTTTTTTGATGGATATAATTAACCTTTATTTTAAAAGGATGAAGGAAACATACATATGAGAAGTTATTTTCGAGTAGTTTGTGATCAAAAATATCATTTTATGTAAACTTTTATTGATACTCATTCGTCATTTATATAAGTGAATGCACCGAATCATTAGTTAAAAGGGGACGATATTGGCTTTATACTAAAATTTACACTATAAAAAGGTTTGTAGATTATCGGAAGAAGAGGAAGGAATATTATGTCAGGCAAGTCAGTCAATCATCGTTATATCCCCGGGTTAGATGGGATTCGAGCTTTAGCAGTACTAGCTGTGATAGCTTATCATTTTAACTTCCAATGGGCCAGTGGAGGGTTCCTAGGAGTTGATATCTTTTTTGTTTTATCAGGTTACTTAATAACCTCTACTATTTTACCTTTAAAAGGAAATCAGTTAACAGTAGGGCTAGGTAAATTTTGGATTGGGCGATTTCGCCGCCTATTACCTGCTGCGTACGTAATGATTATTACTTCATTCGCTTGGGCTACCTTATTTCATAAGGAACTTCTAAATACATTGCGCGGAGATGCAATTTCCTCTATTTTTTATTCAAGTAATTGGTGGTTCATTTTTCATAAGCTCTCTTATTTTGATAGTTTTGGATCCCCTTCACCTATAAAAAATTTATGGTCTTTAGCAATTGAGGAACAATTTTATCTTATTTGGCCAATTCTGTTAATGCTAGGGCTTTATCTTGTTAAAAAACAGAGTAAATTAGCCATTTTTATCTTTATCGGTGCATTATGCTCAGCTGTGTTAATGGGCATACTGTATGAGCCAGGAGCTGATCCTAGCCGTATATATTACGGGACAGATACAAGATCATTTGAATTACTTATAGGCTGCTGGCTAGCTCTCGTTTGGCCGATGAAAAGACTATCTTCTCAAAAACTATCTACTGACCATGTCAATAAACTAAATGCTATAAGTTTGATTGCTTTTAGTATTTTCATTTTATGTATTATTTTTGTAGATGAATATCAAACTTTCTTATATAGAGGAGGCATGTTCCTTTTCTGTTTGAATGCAGCAATATTAATAGCGTGTGTATGCCATCCAATTAGCATTTTAGGAAAATTACTTTCTTTGAAGCCTCTACGTTGGATTGGTTCAAGATCGTATGGAATTTATCTATGGCATTATCCGATAATGGTATTGGGTACTCCAGTCCATGAAATAGGTAATCCTGCATACTGGCGAGTTGCTTTACAGCTAGTTCTTATTTTGATTATTGCAGAATTATCGTATCGTTTTATCGAAATGCCAATAAGGAAAGAAGGATTCCGCTCCTATTATCGACAATATCTTGTATTTAATAAAGATAGATGGGGCAGCTTTTCATTTTCTAGAAAAATTTCTACAGTGCTTGTTCCACTATTCCTTCTAGTATTTTTTACTGGGATGACAGGCGTTGTAGGAGAAGAACAAACGCAATCAAAAGAATCTAAGCCAACAGAAATTAAAATAAATGGAAATGGTGGAGAACAACTTCCGAAGCATAATGATTCTGTAGCGGAAAAAGAAACTACAGAAAGCGATTCTTCAAATGTTGAGAATGACAAAACTGAAACTAGCCCTCAATCGGACAAAGAAGAACCTGAGCAAGGAGAAAATGATACAACTGCTAACCCTAATGAATCCTATAATGGTATTTTAGCAATTGGAGATTCTTTAATGATAGATATTGCTACAAGCTTGCATAATATCTATCCTAACATTACCATTGATGCAAAAATTGGTCGTCAAGTTTCACAAGCTGTCGAACTGGCACCAAATTATGCTAGTTTTAATCAGCCGAATAAAGCAGTTATTATTCAACTTGGCACTAATGGTTTCTTTACGAATGATCAGATCGATGCACTACTTGAAGCTTTCTCAAATGCAGATATTTACTTAGTGAATACTCGGGTACCGCGTTCTTGGGAAGGTAAAGTGAATTATTCATTACAACAAAAAGCTCAAGAGCATGATAATATTACATTGATTGATTGGCATTCGGCTGCTATCAACCATCCAGAATTTTTTGCTCCAGATGGCGTACATTTAGAACAAAAAGGTGTTAATACGTTAACAGACCTTATTCAACAAACAATAAATATATAATTAGTAATAAAATATCCAGAGTGCACGTAAGTGTATCTGGATATTTTTTTTAGGAAAATCTTAAGCACTCTTTCGAGATTTTCATTCTACATTTGCGTCCCAATGTTAATACTGTACTTTATTGTCGGTACATATTTTCATAAAAAAGGAAAGATTAATGATCCTAGTTACAAACCATTTTTAGATGCACAATAAATGACAAAGAAATTAAATAATCCAACTATATATAAATAGTTGTTTGCATCCATTTTTCTGATAAAAAATCAGAATATTAGGATGAGTTAAATGGATACTGAATGTGTGAGGTTTTTAAATTAGAAATAATACATTTGACTGCCCTCGATTCATTCTAGTTTTTGGTTGCTCAACCGAAAGATAGAATATTCGAAATAATTTGACATCGCTATTTATCCTTGATAATATGAAATCGCATACATCACTTACATAAAAACTGGGGGGAGTAAATAAAATGGTGAAAACTCTGTACAAACTAGATTTAAGCAAATCAATGGAAGAACAGGCACATCCTGGTCACAATCGATGGCACCCAGACATACCAGCAGCATTTTCAGTAGATCCAGGCACTTCTTTTAGAATGGAATGTAAAGACTGGACAGATGGACAAATTAAAAATGATGATAGTCCAAATGATATTCGAGATGTGAATCTTGCACGTGTTCATGTGTTGAGTGGACCGGTCTATGTGAACGGCGTTGAACCTGGAGATTTACTTGTCGTAGATATTTTAGATATTGGTACTTTTCAAGATTCGGCGTGGGGGTTTAACGGCATTTTCGCAAGAGAGAATGGAGGAAGTTTCTTAGTTGACGAATTTCCAGAAGCAGCTAAATCAATCTGGGATTTTGAAGGCATTTATACGACTTCGAGACATGTACCTGGTGTGAAGTTTGCTGGGATTATCCACCCTGGCTTAATAGGCGTTGCTCCCTCTATGGAACTTTTGCAAAAATGGAATGAACGAGAAAAAGAACTTATCATGACCAACCCAGACCGGGTTCCAACGTTGGCTAATGCACCGACTCCGGAGAGGGCAGTACTCGGCACATTAAAAGGGGCTGAGTTTGATCGAGTAGCTAAGGACGGAGCTCGAACAGTACCACCAAGGGAAAATGGTGGGAACTGTGATATTAAAAATCTATCTAAAGGGTCGAAAATCTTCTTCCCAGTATTTGTGGAGGGAGCGAAGTTATCGGTAGGAGATCTTCATTTTTCACAAGGGGATGGAGAAATCACATTTTGTGGTGGTATTGAAATGGCAGGATGGATTGATCTTAAGGTGGATGTCATTAAAGGTGGCATGGAAACCTATAAAATTTACGAAAATCCTGTATTCCAACCGGGCCCAGTAGATCCAAACTATAATGATTTCCTCGTTTTCCAAGGGATTTCAGTAGATAATAAGGATGGGAAACAACATTATTTAGATGCTAATCTTGCGTTTCGTCGGGCATGCTTGAATGCCATTGAGTATTTAAAAACGCTGGGTTATACAGGTGAACAAGCCTATATGCTGCTGAGTACAGCACCAGTTGAAAGTCGAATCAATGGCATAGTCGATGTTCCAAATGCTTGTTGTACCATTGCAATCCCTACAAAAATATTCGATAAAAATATTATGCCAAAATGATAGGATAAGGAGGTTTATTCTTGCCTAGTTACACATTTCGTTGCAATGATTGTGGAGATTTTACGTTATTTTTTAAATCAATGGCAGGGAATAAAGACAAATCAACTTGTCCTATTTGCCAATTAGAGTCAAATCGGGTCTATTTTGCACCGAATGTGTATTCACTTTCGAGAGCGCTTAGTTCGCAAATCGAAAAGGGAATGGAACCGCAAATTATGAGTCGAGAAGAATTAGGGACCAATAAGCCAAGGAAAAAGGCGGGCGCAAATCGACCGTGGCAATTCGGGTAAGCACCTGTTGCTTTACTGAATATATTGGATAAAGATACTATTCTATCATTCAGCGAAGGCGCCTACTGTGGTAGGCGAAAATAATAAGACTGACAGTAGTTTTCTGTCTAGTTTATTGCGGGTGGTATCCCCAAGCGTTGTCGGTAGGATTTTTTATCAGATCCCGACAGAAGACTCCCACTCCAAGCGTTAGCTAAATGGCGAGTAGTACAATTCAACGTATATTAATCATCTCTAAACGACAAAAAAGCTGATTGCCCGTTGCAAAATGGCCAATCAGCTTTTGATGTAGTCTTGAAGTGCATTATCAAAGCGCTAAGCAGTTTAACAGCTGGCCTGGACATAACTTAGACATATTTCTGACAAACGGAGGGGCATAACATTCGTTATTTAAAGTAATTTGTTCGATTTCTAATAATAAGCTAGAATCGTAGCATAATCCGCGAATATCTTCATAAATCATCAGTGTATGGATCTCTAACCAATTCCAACAAATTTCTCCTAATATGCCCGTGGATTTGATCATTTTCATCTGTGAGGAAGAGGTTGATTTCTTGATATCTGCCTCGCAAATCTTCTGGAAAATGTTTTTAATTTTTATTATTAATCGGATAAACAATGGCATGTCTTTTTAGAAAATGGTATTTTACGTGATAAATATGTAGATAAATGCGAAAGATGTTCTGTACATATTCCTTGGACAAATATGTACAGTGCTATATTTATAAATAAAGATTAACTTTGTTCTAACTGTAGTTATTTAGAAGATAAAGTTACCTTCCACAATTATCTGTGAAGGGTTATCTAATGTACCTAGAAATGCACTGTGCCAAGCAGTGCTATTTTTTATGTAAGTGAGCTATTCTTATAATTTACCAACAAAAAAGACCGAAGCAATTAACCTCAATCTTTCTTACTCACGCATTCCTGTACACACGCTCGCCGTATTTTATTAGCCCCAATCTAGCCCCAAATAGCCCCGAAATCATGCTGTAATATACATTAACCTGCAAAATCTAAAAATCGCATAAAACACTTACAAGTATTGATGTAACAGGCTTTCTAGACTAGTTGTTGTTGTACTTTGCATATCTTTCATAGTATAATTTATTATAGTTTAATTAGGAGTGGAAAAGATGAACCGAGAAGCACGTTTAAAAAGACAAGAGAATATACGAAATTTCTCTATTATTGCACATATTGACCACGGGAAATCAACGCTTGCTGACCGTATTTTAGAGCAAACGAAATCATTAACATCTCGTGAAATGAAAGCACAGCTCCTTGACTCAATGGATTTAGAGCGTGAGCGAGGCATTACGATTAAATTAAATGCAGTCCAATTAAAGTATGAAGCGAAAGATGGCGAAGTGTATACATTCCATTTAATCGACACACCGGGACACGTCGATTTCACATACGAAGTATCACGTAGTTTAGCTGCTTGTGAGGGCGCAATTTTAGTTGTAGACGCAGCGCAAGGTATTGAAGCGCAAACATTAGCAAATGTTTATTTAGCACTTGATAATGACCTAGAAATTTTACCAGTTATCAATAAAATCGATTTACCAGCTGCGGACCCAGAACGCGTTCGACAAGAAGTTGAAGACGTAATCGGGTTAGATGCTTCTGAAGCGGTTTTAGCTTCTGCTAAAGCCGGTATCGGGATAGAAGATATTTTAGAACAAATTGTGGAGAAAGTACCTGCACCAACTGGGGACCCAGATGCACCGTTACAAGCCCTTATTTTTGACTCTGTTTATGATGCTTACAAAGGTGTTATTATTTCCATTCGAGTTATGAATGGTACAGTAAAACCTGGCGATAAAATTCGTATGATGGCTACTGGAGCAGAATTTGAAGTTATTGAAGTAGGGGTGCATACACCAAAAGTTGTATCACAGACTGAACTAACAGTAGGTGACGTAGGCTATTTAACAGCATCCATTAAAAATGTAGGTGATACTCGTGTGGGGGATACAGTAACATTTGCCAATCGCCCTGCAGGTGAGCCATTAGCAGGTTATCGTCGTTTAAATCCAATGGTATACTGCGGATTATATCCAATCGATACTGCGAAATATAATGACTTACGTGAAGCGTTAGAAAAGTTAGAACTTAATGACTCTGCACTTCAATATGAGCCAGAGACATCACAAGCACTAGGATTTGGTTTCCGCTGTGGCTTCTTAGGGCTTTTACACATGGAAATCATTCAAGAGCGTATTGAGCGTGAGTTTAACATTGATCTAATCACAACAGCGCCTTCTGTAATTTACAATGTTCAAATGACGGATGGATCTACAATTAAGGTTGACAACCCGTCATTTATGCCGGATCCTCAAAAAATTGATCGAGTGGAAGAACCATATGTAAAAGCTACAATTATGGTACCAAACGATTATGTAGGAGCTGTTATGGAGCTTTGTCAATTAAAGCGCGGTAATTTTATGACAATGGATTATATTGATACGACACGTGTCAGCATTATTTATGAAATGCCGTTATCAGAAATCGTTTATGATTTCTTTGATTATTTAAAGTCAAATACGAAGGGCTATGCTTCATTCGACTATGAACTCATTGGTTATCAGACTTCAAAACTAGTGAAGATGGATATCTTATTAAATGGTGAGCAAGTCGATGCACTAAGCTTTATCGTACACCGTGACTTTGCGTACGAGCGCGGTAAAGTAATCGTTGAAAAATTGAAAGAATTAATCCCACGTCAACAATTTGAAGTGCCAATTCAAGCAGCAGTTGGTCAAAAAATTGTGGCTCGTTCAACAATTAAAGCTATGCGTAAAAACGTATTAGCGAAATGTTACGGTGGGGATATTTCTCGTAAACGAAAACTTCTTGATAAACAAAAAGAAGGTAAAAAACGTATGAAACAAGTAGGTTCAGTTGAAGTACCACAGGAAGCATTCATGGCTGTTCTGAAGATGGATGATTCGAAGTAATTCGGTAATGACATGATCAGGGTTTGTAACGTACTTTAATTTATATAAGGGTTAAATGGTGGGGCTCTCCACCAATTCCCCACCATAAAAAAATACGTGAACAATTCTTATATATCTTGAGCGAATGAATCAAAGATGTTTGTAGCATCTCTGGCCATTTTCTTAGTGAGGTGGACATAGCGATCTTCTGTGACGGTTCTGCTATGTCCCAATCTTTTTTGTACAGTTTTAACAGGTATACCAGTATATGTGTGACGCAATGTGTGATAGTTATAATTAATGTTTAATTTTTCACTAATTTTTCTAGTATTATATTTGATGACACTTGGCGTACAATGTTCGCCATTTTCTTTTTTACATACATAATCATGTTCTGGATCCTTTTTATAAAACTCACCGCACTTTAAACGATTTTCAAGTTGTCTTTTTTAGTGCGTCTTAAGCTTTTGGTTAGAGCATTACCAAAGGGGATTGTTCGATAACTAGCCACACTACGCGATTTAAAGATTTGCTTAAGATACCTACGATTATGTTTAATGTTTGATGAGCAAAGCCTTCACGTGTTGTTAAATTAATAAACTGTTGTAAGACATGAGTGGTTAAAGATCTTACTTTATATTTACCTAGGTGAGGCAAGATGTGATTCTTTATTACACCCTCATAATTGAAGTACGTATTCGGTTCTAGTTTAAGGTCAACATATTCCTCCATCCAAAAACTTAAGTCCTGTAATGTAATTTCTTGTGGTATAAATACGGTTCCAGCATTTTCGTACTCTAATATCTTTCTTCGTAATATTGCTTCTGCTTTTGACTATTATTTTCTTGAAATTCTCCAGTCAAAAAAGGTAACTAAACAATTACAACTAGGTGCTAAAAATGGTGAGTATCTAGCATTTTGATGTTCATTCTAAAAAATCCCTTTTTAAAAATCAGAAAAAACTAGTATACACGTCTATATATAGAATTAATCGCTACATATTCTAGCAATATAGAGAGCGCTCTCTAATACTAAAAAAATGAAAAGAGGGAATTTTTTGAGTGATCCATTAGATATTCAAGTTAATCAAGTTGAACCTTGTCCAGTAACATCAACAGAACAAATACCATTAACTACTGCTACTACTCCAGTAGTCGCTACACCGTTAGTGACTCCAACTATTAAAGTTCCAGTCGTACTTGCAGAACCAACACTTCAAATTGCTGTGGAAGCGGATATTACGCTTAGTCCTGCAGCAACTGAAATCAAAAGAGTGAAAAAAAATATATTCTTAAATCAAGTGAAACTAGTACCTGTTGCTTTTGCACGTATTGGCAACACTGACTTTTTTGCGGTAACAAGAGCTAAATTATTTGTAGCAGGAAATATTCGCAAAAATATAGAATATGCTACTGCAGCATGTAACGCTCCACTCCAAGATAGAATTGCCGATGTTCCGTTTTCAGGTTTTACAGACCTTACTTTCCCACAAACACTAGGAGGCCCTACACCGATTTTAGGAATTTCCGAGTTTGCCGAAGCGAACTTCCTTAATGAAACTACGCAAATGGATGCTAGATTGGATAAAGCGTTCTTCCAAAATCTAGTTAAATACAATGAACAACCATTTGGAGAGTTAGTAGCTGCAAACTTCTTTGAACTTGATTTTTCACCGGTGATGGCAGCACCAGAAGGCACTTTCGACACATTACGTGAAAAAATCGTGCTAGAGCTTACTGTAAAAGTACTACAAGTTCAACAAATTCGCCTTGGAGCTGGCACTAATGTTATAACTCCTGTTCTTACAGGTCTTACTCCTCCAGTTAGTCCTTAATAATTTCTAGTTTTTAGAGGAGCAGAACAAATAAAATACGTAGTTCACTGCAACAAAATGTAATCGAAAAAACAACCCTGTAATATTTAATGGGTACTAATAAAAATCAAATATTTGAGTGGGCAGTTGAAAGCTCGGCTAAATCAACTTTCAACTGCCTTTTTGCAATTTAATAACCAAGATGTATTAGACGGTGTGTAATTAAGGGAAGGCTAGAGGGTTGCAAAAGGGCATTTTTCAACAGTTCCTGAAAAATATATTGAACAAATTAAATCTACAGAACGCACAATAAAAAGATTTATTCATCAATTATTAGATCAATCGATTTAAAAGCCTTACATAGATGTTAATAGACAGAGATATTATAAAGACCACTCCAGTGTGTGACGGTGTGCTGCCCACCATATGTAGAGAATAAAGCACGATAAAAGCAAAATATCCATAAATAAAATTTAATGAAAAAACAACCGACAAATCCTTATATATCAGAGAATTGTCGGTTAAATAGAAATATAAAAAGATAAACTTGAATATACATTTCCATAAGAAGCAATCATGGCTGTTCTGAAGATGGATGATTCGAAGTAATTAGGTATATCAAGGGTTGGATAGTATTAGCCTAGTGATATGAATAAGTGTTTTTGGGAAATTGCCACCCGTTTGAAATTTAAATTCATATGGCACATAAAGGTTTTTAGCAAATGAATCAAAGATGTCTACAGCATCTCGAGACATTTTCTCTGTAAGATGGACATAGCGGTCTTCGGTAATAGTTGACCTGCTGTGTCCTAATATTTTGCTAGAAAAACAATAAGTAATCGCTCATAAAACAAAAAGGATTAGATTATACTTACAGCCTTTAGCCTTATAATGGGGAATATCCGAGTCTGCTTAGAGCTAATGCTATTTGATAATATCCCCTACTATTAGGATGAACGCCTCCTGATGATAATAAAACTTTTTCATTCCCCTTAAATACACTATAGATATCAGCTACTTTAACATTCAATTCCCGACCAAAACTACTAATCAATGAATTAAACGCTTTAATCGCCTCATCTGCTATAGGAATATCGAAAAATGGATTGTATAAATTCTGTAACCGTAAAATGTATTTATCTTGTTTGTCTAGATGGTGAATTTTTTCTAATATTTTTGAGATGTTTTTCCCTGATTTTTTTATAGCATGAGAAATACCTTCTCCGTTTTTATTTATTAAAAATTCTTTAGCAGCGTTTATTAAATCATCCCCTCCGGCTGTTATCGTGATGATATTTGCACAATTTACAGCTTTCGTAACAATTGGGGCATTGAGCATAGTTAAAACATCCTCTGTCGTTGCTCCTGACCTAGCATATTTTTGATAAGAGATACGCTTTTTTAAAATTTGCTGGCTTAGACATCTGTAATATTCAACAAATCCAGGGTCTAAAAACGGAGTACCGATACCCACAGTGAGGGAATCGCCAATTGCAAAATAACGTAAATGATTGAAATCCATATTTCACCTCAACTAATTATTTATAGTCGTAAAAGATGAATAATAAGAATAAGGAAACGATGCCTAGACAAAGATAGCAATTGTCATCACAAAGAATCGGTAAAAAATTATATCTTAACTAAATTATGCTGAAACATACACAGATGTATCAATTAACTTATAATATCAACTTTTTTAGAGATTATAAAAACCTTACTTATTTATGATAAGGTTCTCCGCAGTGTTAAGGATTGTTAGGCACAAATTGTTCGAACTATTAATGTCGTTGTGGTTGGTACAGTTAGCTTATAAAGTATAAATTTGAGGAAAGAAACGATTAAAGGGTCACTAGGCTTGAAGCAACCCTTTAAATATATGGTAAAAATTAGTAGTGTTGTATTGATGTGCTAACAGTCTTCTCTATTTATGAAAGTAGCGCCAATAATAATTAGAAGAATGAATAGAACAACAAGCAGCGTAAATGATGAACCGTGGCCACGACTATATCCACCATCACACCCACAGTAACAGTTGTTAAAATTACCCATGTTTCCGTAGTATCCCATAAAAAAACCTCCTTTCTACAATATATAATATGTTGGCTGTAGAGAAGAAGTGGGATATTCATCCATTCAACAATAGGCATTTAAGCAAGCCAGTAATATTTTTGGGATAAGACAATAAAAGAAGGTCACTTGGGATTGGAGTGACCCTTAATACAAAAGGAGGAAAATTGCTTTACATTACTATTACTATGAAGTAAAAGTTATTTAGCATAGTGAATAGCCTGTAAAATATAAAATAAAAACTATAGCAAAATAAGCTAGATAATCTGAAATCGCAGTCACTCCAGCTACTAATATAGGAGTAGATAGTATATTCATCTGTAAAACTTCCACTCCATCCAGTAGGCATGAATTAAATAATCTATAAAAGACCACTCCGAATATGTTGGGGAGTACTCAATTAATTTTGATTCCGGGCTTTGTCTTTAAATAAAACTTTAAGCAATGTAGAAAAAATGTTTATTTGCTTATAAAACCCCTTATAGGATTTTCCTTAGCTAGTTCCATACATTAAGAGCGTTTTGTGCCATTTTACAACAGACATAATGAGATTAGCGTGATGGTCTTCCACAATCTATAAATAATAGATCGGGTACTTTAGATAATTGGCTACTTTGGTAAAGTATCTTTATACTGAGAATAAGTATTTATGAAGAAAGGTTTTGGTTTTGTGATAAAGATACTTCCTGCTAAAGAAATTTACCTAAAAGGTAATAATCACGCTGTATTACTTTTACATTCGTTTACAAGCCATACTAGAGATATGAAGAAGGTTGCTATTGAAATTCATAAAAAAGGTTACACATGCTATGCACCACTTTACCGAGGACATGGGTGTGCTCCAGAACAGTTACTACAATATAACGTAAATGACTGGTGGCAAGATGTTGTGAATACATATCAATTTTTAATTAGCGAGGGATTCCAAAAAATTTCTGTTATAGGTTTGTCTATAGGCGGGATATTTACATTGAAACTTGCAGAGATAGAAAAAATAGAGCGAGCAATTGTATTATCAGTACCGATCGATAGGGAGCCAGAACGAATCAAAAAAAGAATTATAAATTACGCATACAATTACAAAAAAGTAGAGGGGAAGTCTACATTTCAAATTTCTCAAGAAATTGATACGTTTAATCACATGTCCTTAGATACATTAATTGTATTTCAACAATTTATTAAGTCTACCATCCAAAATCTTGATAAAATATCAGTTCCAATTGCAATTTTTTATGGTGAACAAGACGATGAATTGTACTCACATAGCGCTAATGTTATTTATAATAATGTCAATTCATATGTAAAAAAGATTAAAGGTTATAAAGAATCCAAGCATTTAATGACATTAGGTAAAGATCAAGAGGAACTAGTAAATGACATTTTGAAATTTTTTAATTGTTGAAGAAGAATTTATTTGTAATCTCTATAAAAAGACCACTTCAAATGATAGGGTCTGTCTGTATCTATCTATTTAAACTCTCTATCACCAAGCTGTATGTAGAAAATAAAGCTCGACGAAATCAAATTATCACTGAATAAAATTAAATTTTGAAGCTTTTCTGTATTGGTAATTTATCGCATTCAAATAGGGAGTTTGCAGAAAAAGTTCCCGGGAAAGGGGCAAATAAAAGTGGTTATTTGGTGCGTAGATAGGAAAGAATCGATTTTTACAATGTAAACGGAAAAATTCAAACTTAAACTGCTATTAGATTAAATATTTTATTTAATTTCAGTAACGACAAAGGGGTGTATTAATTGAGTGAAATCCCAATAAGATGTACAGGAGTTGCAACAGTTTTATTAAAAAGAATAGAAAATGAATATAAAGTTTTACTCTTAAAAAGAGCTACTGCGGTGCTACGTGATGTATGGTGTTACATTGGAGGTGGGATTGAAAAAGACGAAAGTGCTTGGGAAGCTGCTTTAAGGGAAATAAAAGAGGAAACTGGGATTGAAAAAGTTACATTATATACATCTAATAAATTTGACCAAATATATTCACCGCAAGAAAATTATATTTATATTGCACCCGTATTTGTTGGGTTTGTAGAAGATCAACAAGTTGTTCAATTAAATTATGAACATAGCGACTACCAATGGTTACCGTTTGACAGGGCGATAGAGACTGTGTCTTTGCCTGGAAATGATGAAGTGCTTAGGTCTATTGAAAAACATTTTGTAATGAGAAAACCACCTAAATACTTACGTGTTGGGAAATAAGTTTTATTTTAATAGAATAATAAATTGGAGAAGATATACAAATGCAAAATATAATTCGTATGTTAACACCTGCAGATTTAGAGCAAGCATCAAAGGTTTTTACAAGTGTTTTTAATGCAGCTCCATGGAATGAACCATGGAGTTTACAAACATCTTATAAACGATTGTTAGACATAAGTATGACTCCAGGATACATAGGAATCGGTTATTTTCATTCTAATGGTCAAATGATTGGATTTTTAGCTGGAAATGAAGAGCAATAGGCAGATAGCAAAAGCTTTTACTAAATTTAAATAAGCCAAAAAAGATTACATGATGAGGGACTGTCTTTTGATTTTCCTATTATATCCCAACTTTATGTAGGAATGAGAGCTCGATAAAATCAAATTACCATTGTTTAAGAGGGAGTGGAACTGAAGAGTCTTGGAAATCCACATTCACCACTATAAAAAATCCTCTGCAATGTCTAAAAAAATAACTTTTGCCTCTTTGTTATATATCATTAAAAATGGCTCATCATCAATAATGGAGATGCATTTGTGAAATCTGTGCTATGTAAGTTGATTTTCGTTCCGACTGAACGCTCCCAGGAAAGTGCCCAGTCGGACTCCCAATAACGCTGTTTTTCTTAAAGAAAATGAAAACCCTTATTTCTTTTTTTAATAATTATTTGCGCCGAATTTAACTTGCACATTTGCATCCTCGCACTCTTTTTTTACCAGATAGATAATCTCATTTGCTTGGAATTTTGATACTTCCTTAGCCATCACTGTTACGGAAACGTCTTTTCCTTTTATTCGTACTAAAGCATCGGGAAAGCCTAATGATTTAATTTGCTTCTCAAGTATTGCTTCTGTAGATTCTTCTTTATTGAGAGTATCTATTTTAATAGAGGCATTATTTTTTTCTTCAACAAAATACTCATCTGACGTTATTGTTTGCGTTAATTTTTGACGAAGCTGGTTTCTTTCGTTACTAACTTGAAGGCGAGCTTCTTCAAATAATGAGCTAGGAGAAGATACTTCCTTCGTCACATTCTGTATTGCTGCTTTTTGACCTGTATCTACAGACAAGGTAATATCCTCTTTTGGTTGTTTTGTAGAATCCATCAAATAAAACACTGAAATAACCGCTACTAGAGTTAATAATGCAAGAAACCAAGACGATTTTTTTTGTAAATGCATTCACTTGCCCTCCATCAATAAATTTGGTGAAATACCACTAAGCATCTTTTCAATGTCTGTTTCATGAGAAATTTATAAATGAATAAAACGAAAATATATGCAAGTAACAGTATCGTTTATTATAATGGCAAGAAGTAAGTAATAAATGAGCTTTAACTGGTTATTTTGGACATATTCAAATACTACTCATTTTGATTCCTACCTTTATTTTTAATTATAAATATGCCAGCAGTTATACGAAAACAACTCATTCTGTATGTCCGATTTGTAGAAGCTGCTTTAACATCTTTCAGCAATTATTTTCTGTAGCGAAAGCAAAGTGTCAGCTACAAATGTTTTATGTAACGTAAGTGAAACGGCAGTTACAAATGTTTTATGTAACGTAAGTGAAACGGCAGTTACAAATGTTTTATGTAACGTAAAAATAAAAGAGTACTAGAATATTACGATTCAGTACCCTTTTGTTGATTAATTTTTATATTTAACTATAAGAATAATAAGCCAAATAAAGAAAGGAGTAGAGAAATTCCGAGAACCACCCCAACAACTTTCATATGTCTTTTCCGTCCCATTACAACAATTGCAACATACTCACGAACCATTGCATTGGGCCAATAATAAAATGCTGTTTTTGAGCCGATACCTTGGCTATTTAGACCAGCTTGTCTAGCGTATAGACCAGCACGGAAAAGGTGGAAATTATTCGTTGTAAAGATGCTGTTGTGTGTACCATCTGGTTTTAAAGAATCCATAATTCGTTTCGAAAATAACAGATTTTGATATGTATTTACAGAACGATTTTCTTGCACAGTATGCTCAATAGGAATCCCTTTTTCAACAGCGTATTTTTGCATCGCTTCCGCTTCAGGCAAATTTTCATCGGGACCTTGTCCTCCGGAGAAAATAATTGTTGGTGGTGTGGTAACCGCTGCTTGTTTCTGATAAAAATCAATTGCTTTATTAATTCTACTTGCAAGAAGTGGTGGGACTTTATCGTTAATTAAACCACTGCCTAGTACGATGATAAAATCTTGGTTATACTTTGGTTTATTAAACTGATAGAGGAAATATGCAGATAGAAAGTTTGATAAATGAATCAAGAAATAAAACATTATAAGCGATATTCCACCAAACATAGGTTGAAATATATTAGATAACAAACTGGATGGACTAATAATTGGCATGACAATAAATAATAAAATAATAATAGCTACAATTAAAGTTAATGAATTTGCTAAGCGTCTTCCTTCTCTTTTCATTAAAATTCTTGCATTAAGAAATAGGGCGAACATTAAAGCTACAATTCCAAAAGGTATAATAAAGAAAAGTGCTATTAAAGGAATAATAACTAAAAGCTTTATAATATTGTTTTCAGATGCTAAAGAAACAATCGTACAAAATAAAAGAAATGAACAGAAAAAAATATTAAATAAAAAGCCATTCACTATTTTTCTGGGATCTTTCAAGTAAGAATACAGAAAAATAAAAAATAGGATAAGCGGAATAATCCCAAAATACATAAAAACCCTACACCTCGCCTAGATAGTTTTGATCGTTTTATATTTAAACTCCTATATATTAGCATAGATTTTTGAAATTACATCCTTTTTACGTAATCCTTACATAAACCTTAAAAAATAATGTTAATTACACAAGAAAATTATTGCCTCATCATCAAAAGTTGTGGATGACATTTGTTAAAACGTATGCCATTTATCTTCATTCAGTAGAAGAATCCTATCTCTAAAGGGAGTGAGATGAATTCGTCTTTGCAGTAGGTGTTCAAATGACTACTGAAATAGAGGAACTCAGTCTAAGAACGCCACGTTCTGTGACAATTTATCTGTGCGAAAGCAGAGCGATAGCAGTAATTACGCCATGGCTATGAACTAAATTTTTATGTGTTTGGTGAAATTATGAAATTTAAAAAAGGAAAAACAATTCAAGGAGGGCACTATATTGATAATTATGGAAACAGAAAGGTTAGAAATACGAGAACTAAACGATGATGATATTTCTGTCCTATATTCAATTTTTTCAGATGCTGAAACAATGAAATATTATCCGTCCCCATTTAATTTAGAACAAACAAAAAACTGGATCGAGAAAAATAAACAAAGATATCGAGAAGATGGTTATGGTTTATGGGCTGTATGCTTAAAAGAATCAAATGAAATAATTGGAGATTGTGGACTCGTTAAACAAATAGTTGATGGAAAAACTGAAGTGGAAGTGGGATACCATATTCAGAAAAAATATTGGTCTAAAGGATATGCAACTGAGGCAGCTAAAGGTTGTATGGAGTATGGATTTTCACATTTAGGACAAGAAAAATTAATCAGTATTATAGATCCTAAAAATGGACCATCAATTCGTGTAGCTGAAAAAAATGGTTTAATGAAGGAAAAGGAGTCGTTTATCTTTAATAAAATTCATCATATATATTCAATACAACTTTCAGAAATTTAATTGATGATAATTGTATATTTAGTAAAAATAAGTTGTGATTGTAAAAAGTGAAGACTAAGTGATTACAATTACAGATTTTCCGAACGAGAAAGCCTATGTATGGTGTAGCCCGTCTTTAGACATAGGATGAAAGTGAGGTCAGACAAGAGGTAACTAGTGCTACTTTAAGTGTCTGAAAGGGTGTTATACTTCATCTATAGACTAGTAAAAGTCTATAAAACACGCTCGTTCATTGAAAATTGGATATTGTATAAGGTTCGATAGCCTAATTCATGCTATCGGTAAACCAATATGTGTCGTCACGAAAAAGACGCTAAA